>DQCG01000665.1 GCA_003533825.1 Phycisphaerales bacterium | reverse complement strand
CCGATTCAATCTCGGGAATGGACGCAAACGCGGCATCCTGCTTTTGCAAAACATCCAGGGACTCTCCGATGGACGCGTGAGGCATAGTCGTGGGCATATACAGAAACGAACCTTCGTCCAGAGGCGGCATAAATTCCTTACCGAGACCCGGAAAGGCATGCGCCGCCTTCGACCATACCGAATTGGCCTGTAACTGCTGCGGCACGAAGAAAAAGACCCTTCCAAAACCCATCCAGATCACGCCGCCAAATATAACCAGCAGCACGGGGATCGACAGAAACAGAACTTTGTGAGCGAGACACCAGGCCAGGATTTGCTCGTAGAATTTCTGGAAGATTCTGAAGAATACCAGCAATCCGCCGATCATTAAAGCGACGAAGATGATATTTCGCACCAGCCCTCTGGCCGGCCCGAGCGGTAACCAGTGGCTGGTCAGAATAAAACCAACAATGATAACCGCCAGGATGTTGGCAAGCAAAGGCAGCAGGCCTTGGGCCTTCTTAGGAACCCGGTCTCTGAGCAGATGATAAAATCCGATAGCGCCGATCAGAACTCCGATCCACCAGTTAAGCTGTTTAGCCGCTACGACAGCGGCAACAATCAGGATCGCGCCCAGGACGTATCGCTTTGCTCTTTTAAGCGTTACTTTCTTCGTAAAGAGAATATGGGCAGCCGGCGGAAGAATCGTCAGCGCCACGATGATCGAAGAGACAAGTGCGAAGGTTTTTGTAAATGCCAGCGGTTTGAACAGTTTGCCTTCAGGCCCGGTCATCGTGAAGACCGGCAGAAAGCTCACTACCGTCGTGGCAACCGCAGTCAGGACCGCCCCGCCGACTTCGGTCGTCGCGGAATAAACAATATCCAGCGCATTATCATCCGGGCCGGCCTCATCGAGGCGTTTGAGAATGTTCTCGCAAATGACAATGCCCATATCCACCATGGTACCGATAGCAATCGCAATACCTGACAGCGCCACAACATTCGCATCGACCCGGCCTGCCTTCATCGCGACAAAGCACATCAGCACCGCCAGCGGAAGAAGACCACTGATAAGCGCCGAACTTCGAAGGTGTATTACAAGAACAAGAACGACTATAATCGTGACCAGGATTTCCTCGGACAGAGCGGTGCTAAGCGTGCCCAACGTCTCATAGATGAGCCCCGTCCGGTCGTAAAACGGGATAATTGTCACCTGTGAAACCGTCCCGTCTTCCAGCGTCTTTTTTGGCAGGCCGGTGGATATCTCTTCAATCTTGTCTTTGACGTTTTTGATGGCTTCGAGCGGATTGTAGCCGTAGCGAACGACAACCACACCACCCACGGCCTCGGCTCCGCCCTTGTCCAGCGCGCCTCGCCGCAGTGCCGGGCCGTATGAGACCTTTGCCAGGTCCTTGATGTAGATTGGGACATTATCGTTGACCTTGACGACAGTCATTTCGATGTCAGATGTGGCCTTAAAAAATCCCAGTCCACGAATTACATACTCGACCTTGTTAATCTCAATCGTACGAGCGCCGACGTCAATGTTGGATGCTTTGACCGCCTTGAATATGTCACCCAGAGCTACGTTATGGGCTCGCATCGCATCCGGGTCCACATCGATTTGATACTCCCTGACAAAACCCCCCACCGAGGCGACCTCGCTTACACCTTCGGCACTTAGCAGGCTGTAGCGAACGTACCAGTCCTGGACGGCCCGCAGCTCGTCCAGGTCCCATCCACTCGCGGGGTTACCGTCCGGATCCCGGCCTTCGAGGGTGTACCAGAAAATCTGCCCCAGGGCGGTCGCATCAGGGCCCAGCGTCGGCTTGACGCCCTCCGGTACCGTCCCGGCCGGCAGACTGTTGAGCTTCTCCAGAACCCGGCTTCGGGACCAGTAGAAATCGATACCTTCGTCAAAGATTATGTAAACACTCGAAAAACCGAAGAACGAGTAACTGCGGACCGTTTTGACGCCGGGAATACCCAGCAGCGATACCGTCAGCGGATACGTAATCTGGTCCTCGACGTCCTGCGGTGAGCGGCCCATCCATTCGGTGAAAACTATCTGCTGGTTCTCGCCGATATCCGGGATGGCATCGACAGGAACCGGATCGCGGGGCATACCCCAGATGTCCCAGTCGAATGGCGCAACGTAAAGCCCGGCTCCAACAATAAGAACAACAAATAGCCCCACTACCAGCCTGTTCTCAAGGCAAAACCGGATCAGCCTGCTCAGTGGACCTTTAGATTGCCCATTGATGTTTGTCAGCAGCTCGTCCATTTATCTCCATCTCTTCGCTTATTGATTGAACTGCGGCAGCTTGGCAACGTACTGCTCGGGGGCTGCTTCGAATTTCTCCTTGCAGGGAGCGCAACAGAAATACACCTTCTTGCCTTTATACTCGACGAAGATCGCCTTGTTAATGCCTCCGCCCATGACCGGGCAAGTCGTCTGCTCTGCCGCGGCGACAACTTCCGTTTCAGCCTCTTCCGCCATGGCAGTATGGTCATGCCCCTCATGATCCTGCATTGTTCCCGTCGATGTCTCAGCGGGTGCCGGCTCGGATTTCTTGCAGCCGTTCAACATAAGCAGGCCTGCAAACAAAACCGCGATTAATAAACTTGTTTTTCTTGCGTTCATGGTCATTCTCCTTATAAAAAATTGTTCATAATGTCCTTCATTTCGTTTTTGGATTAATTTCTTCGGTCGCTTCGCCGCACTTTAGCATGGAAGCTCCGAAATAAGGATTTCGTATATCTTTATCCGCCTGCAGCCAGTCCGCTCCCTTGTTGTTAAACGCCATCGGGCAATGAATACGATAGAGCTGCCGGCTTTCGGGAATACCGAATTGCACGACCACGGCAATCAGCTCATTTGAGAGCATCTCAAATGTCTTGCGTGCGGCGTCAATATCGGCGGCGTTTTGTATGGCATCCAGCGCTTTGTCCATCCCGCTGCTGCGAGCCATCCACACATTGTGAGGTTCTCCGCTCAGCAGACTCATATCAACTTTAGACAGTGCTTCTATTGCAGATTTAGCTGCCGTAGCGGCAAGGCCCATATCGTCCCCGGCCAGTGCCTCGTGCAGCGACAAATACTTCTCAACAACCAACTGGATTTGTCCGCGAAACTCATCGGAAACTTCAATAATCTCGTGCTTGTGGCCGCTTTCGGCGCTCATCATACTGGGCCTGGCCTGGATCTGCAGTGCCGAGTCGATTTTGAAGTTACCCTTATTGACGACAAGCTCGCCCTCTGCCAAACCATCTTTGACCAGGTAATGCTCTCCGGCCCTGGGACCGAGAGTCACCTGCCGCCCTTCGAAGGTTGGCTTTTCCTTGTCCGGCAGCCGGACGTAAACCACGGCGCGGGCTCCAGTAATCAAAGGCGCCGACGCCGGAATCACCAGCGGCGCTTCGTTGGGTGTATCGACAATGTAGCCGAGCGACTCGGTAGTTACTAAATCCATGCCGCAGATATCGCAGCTCGCAGCTTCAGATTTAACCACCGCCGGGTGCATCGGGCAAATCCACTTACCCGCCATATCAGGGACCATAACTTTGCCGCCCATGGCAATCCCGGAGCGAACGGTCGCTCTTACAAACATCCCGGGCTTGAGTCTGGCGTCGGCGTTATCCACATTCACCCGCAATTTGACGGTTCTTGTCTTTTCATTGAGCACCGGATCGATAAAGCTGATCCGGCCTTTGAAAACTTCTCCCGGATAGGCCTCGGCGGCAAACTCTACATTCTGGCCATAGCGAATCCAGGGCAAATCCGATTCGTAAGCATCCAGCATCACCCAAAGGTGCGAAAGGTCCGCCACCTGATATATGGGTGTTCCCGTATTGACGTAGAGCCCTTCGGCAGCATTTTTATGGATAACAATCCCGCCCATTGGCGAGTAAATCGTAATGTGGGTGACGGGTTTGCCGGAGCTTTCGATTTTGCCGATCTGCTCATCGTTCAGACCGAGCAGCCGGAGTTTTTCCCTGGCCGCCTCCAGCGTCGCCAGAGTGGTTCGTGTCACCAGTTCGGAAGTCGCCGTCTTAACATTGCCGGCCGCCTTGAGCGCCTGGAGCAGCTCGGCCTGGGCACTGATTAGTTCGGGACTGTAAAGATCGACCATGTGGTCGCCCCTGCTGACCGTGATGCCGGTAAAATCAACGTAAAGCCTGTCAATTCTGCCCGGCACCCAGGCCGTGATGTTTTTCACGCGCGTCTCATCGTAATCTACCTTGCCGACCACGCGGATATCGGCCTCGACAAATTTCCGCTCGACCGGTGTGGTCTCGATATCCATCAGCTTGATAGCCGCTTGAGAGAAGGAAATCTGCCGCTCGCCGACATCATCACCATAGGAAGTGACAGGGATTAAATCCATAAAACATTTAGGGCATTTTCCCGGCTTGGTCTGGCGAATCTGTGGGTGCATCGAGCAGGTCCACCATTGCGGTGCTTCGCTTTGACCCGCTTCGGAGGTGTGGTCATGCCCGGTGTCCGCCGGAGCTGAAACTCTAAAACCCCTGACCGCGTAGCCAACAACGAAAGCCACTATAATAATCAATATCACCTTGAGTCCGGCTCGGCCGAACCTTGCTTTATGAATCGAGTTTCTCATGCTATCCACCTTCAAATCTTTCTATTTCATACAATTTTAGTAGGATTTTTGTTCAGTACTTTAAATTTGCCAAGCAAAATAAGTTCTTCACAAAAATCTAATACCCCTTTTTCAATAACCTCGCCGCTTTTCTCCGCTACAATTCGGCACCTACGAGCATTTCCAGCCTGGCCAGTTCCTGTTGATTATCGGTCATGGCCCTTTCATAATATAACTGAAACTCAAGCAATTTCTGTTGCGCATTGATCAAGCTAAGAAAATCGACCATCCCGGCCCTGTAGGCCGTCTCCGACGCTCCCAGCAGCTCTTCGCCCTTCGGTATCAGGACATCTCCATAGAGCTTCCGCTTCCTGCCGGTGTCCTCGAAATCATACAGCGAGCGCTCGGCACGAGCTATTATTGTGTTTTCCGCCTGCTTTTTCTGGTGCGATGCTTTGCGGACACTGGCCTTGGCCTGCAGTTCGGCGGCCTTATAACCTTCCCGCCAGATGGGCAGATTCATCGTAAACATCAGGATAATCGGGTCTTTCCCGCTGTCACTCATGCCCGGATTTATGGCACTTCCCGTATCTGTCCAGCCGACACCCACACCCACATCCGGCCAGAACTTTTTCTTCGCCAGATCGACTCTGCCCTTTGCCGCCTGAAGCTCGAAGTCCAGCGCCTCAAGCTCGGGATTTCTCGTCCGTAGCAATTGAATTATCTTGTCACGGCTCACTTCTGTCGTGCGGAATTCCGCTTTGTCAGGCCACGGCAACATTTCTTTACTTTGCCTGTTCAGTACGGCATTGAGCCCGGCAACGATCGGCTTTCGCAATTCCTCAAGTGTCTTCAACCGGTCTTCGAGCCTTGCCAGCTCTATCTGCGCGCGAATTACATCAGGATGACCCGTCGCCGCCGTTATGTATTTCGTCCTTGCCACTTCTTCGAAGTGCTGAATCAGTTCGAGATTCTCCTTTGCTATCTCAATCGCCCTCGCCAGGTAGGTATATTCGTAAAACGCATCCTTGACCTCGGAGAAAAGCTTAAGTTTCGCTGCTTCATATCGTTTCCGGGCCGCTTTAGCGGCGGCAGCGGCGGCATCCGTCCGTGCCTCAATCTCGCCAAACCAGGGAAACGTCTGCATGATTTGAAGCTTGTTCCGCTGCGGACCAACCCTTGTTTCTACTTCCTCTATGAAATATCCATAAGTGAATTTCGGGTCCGGCAGTGATTTGGCCTGCGGAACCTGCTCGACGGCGATCTTCCACTGCTCAAACGCAACCTGAAGTCCGGCATTGTGCATCGCCGCAAATGCCAGATAATCTTCGAGTTCAACCGGGGCGTTGGCATCGCCAGGCGGCTCGGAGGCACCCGCACCGTATGCGAGTACAAGGGCAATCGCCGTCACAATGAAGACTATTTGTCGTTTCATACTTAGTCCTCCCAATTATCCTCGGCGGGTCCGATTTATAAGCTTGATGCGCGTGTCAAAA
>DQCG01000181.1:15050-15699 GCA_003533825.1 Phycisphaerales bacterium | reverse complement strand
GCCTGATGAATGCGCTTATCAGCAGAAAGCTGCGTGCCGACGCCGTCATACTCCGAAATATGCACGAACAAAAAAAATCTCTAAAAAAACTACGCGCGGAAAAAACGAAAATGCTCGCCCAGGTTTATAAAATGCTCGTATTGAACCTCGGCCGGCCGCCGGAAGAGTTCCAGTGGCGATTCGAGGATGCCAATTCCGTTGTGAGCAAAATCCGCACCTACAGCCCGAAGAGCTTCTATGAAGAATTCGTCAACGTTGATTTGAGACAATACGTGGACATCTTTAACGACCCTTCAAAAGAATACGGAAAACATTACAGCATTAATCTCACAAGAAATATCCGTGACGGCGACGATGCCCACTTTGCAAACGTCAAAATGCAAATCCTCAAAGACATCGCCGTCAAGGCCGTGCTCGACGACGAACCCATCTGGTTCTCCTGTGACGTCGGCAAAGACCAAAGCAGAGAGCACGGTATCATGGCCATGGGTATGTTCGATTATGATTCTATTTACATGACCGATATGGTTATGACCAAGGCCCAGCGTTCACTGTTCCGCGAAAGCGTCCCCAACCACGCTATGGTCTTCATCGGCGTCGATATGCAAAAAGATAAACCTGCAAAGTGGCTGGTTGAAAACAGTTGGGG
>DQCG01000181.1:11638-14968 GCA_003533825.1 Phycisphaerales bacterium | reverse complement strand
GTTTACAGCATTATCGTTAAGAAAAAATATGTCCCAAAGGAAATTCTTGATATTTACGAGCAGCCTGCGATAAAATTGCCTCCCTGGGATCCGGCATACTCATTCGTGCAGTAATGCTACGAACGACTCCCGAAGTTCTGGCCGAGAAGGTGATTGCCAATCTTGACAAAAGTGTAGACTATCCACCGATCCCTATACAAGGCGCTCAAAAGGCGGCTCAACTCATAGGCGAGCTTCTTTAACATTGAAAGCTTTCTATTTACAGCTAAATTTTCGGCCTGTTTCAATCCTGGGTAACAGTTAAGGCTGAGCAAC
The DNA here is from genome assembly GCA_003533825.1 of Phycisphaerales bacterium. Classification (GTDB taxonomy): domain Bacteria; phylum Planctomycetota; class Phycisphaerae; order Sedimentisphaerales; family Anaerobacaceae; genus JAFGPJ01. The sequence goes on along the minus strand of DQCG01000181.1, from coordinate 14,653 downwards.
AAACTGGCTCCGGCCCGCCAAGCAGAGTATATTGCCGGGATAGAATTCGACTCTATCGACCTTTACAAAAACAACAAGCGGGAAATTGCTTTTCTTGACGGCGGACGACCAATAGCTTATATTGTCCTGTTTGGAGGGGATAGCTTATGATTGTTGCGATATAGGAGCTTGCTTGAATGGCAAAAAAAAGTCAATGTCTTAAGTGTACAGGATTGTGCTGCAGGTATTTTGCGCTGCCGATAGAAACACCGGAAGATAAAGAAGATTTTGACGATATACGATGGTATCTGTGCCATAAAGATATCACGGTCTTCGTCGAGGATGGCGACTGGTATATTAATATAAAAAACAAGTGTAAACACCTCTCCGAGAAGGACTATCATTGCAAAATTTACGACAAAAGGCCGAGGATTTGCAGGGAATACAACCACTCGGATTGTGATTTCGTCGAGGGCGAATACGACTACGAGCTGCACTTCACCGACGATAAGCAAATGGAAGAATATATAAAGATAAAATTCGACAACAACGTCATCGAAAAGCAGAAAGACAAAAGCCCCAGGCGTAAGCGCAAGGTGAAGAAGAAATGAAAATACCGCCAGTAAAGGGAACAAGGGACTTTTATCCGCCGGACATGGCGATTCACAATTTTATCGTGGACGGCTGGAAAAAAGTATCCCTGCGGAACGGCTTCGAAGAGTACGACGGGCCGATTTTCGAGTATCTGAAAATGTACCAGATCAAAAGCGGCGACGAAATCGTCGAGCAGCTTTTCTCGCTCACCGACCGCGGCGGCAGGGACCTGGCCTTAAGACCCGAAATCACGCCGACGCTGGCGCGAATGGTTAACCAGCAAATCAACGCCCTGCCGAAACCGATAAAATGGTTCTCCGTTCCGAGACTGCTCCGCGCCGAACGCCCCCAAAAAGGCAGGCTCCGCGAGTTCTTCCAGTGGAACATCGACATCATCGGTGTAAATCAGTCCATGGCTGATGCCGAAATCATTTTCACCACGGTGGATTATCTAAGAGACGCAGGGCTGACCCCTAAGGATATAAAAGTCAGGATTTCAAGCCGAAAGTTGTTGGCTGCTGTCCTAAAGAGCTACGGCGTTCCCGATGAAAAACTCGAACCTTTATATGTAGTTCTCGATAAAAAGGCAAAACTGCCTCCCGAAACTTTCGAGCAAATGCTTTCAGAACAGGTGCCGGACAAAGAGACACTTAACAAAATATTGGAATTTATGAGTATAGATTCGATACCGGAGCTTGGAGAATTGATAAAAGCCGAATCAGATGAATTTACGGCTTACACCGAAATAAAAACAGTCCTTGGAAGCCTGGAAATAATGGGAGTCGGTGATTATTGCATTTACGATCCGAGTATCGTACGTGGTCTGGCCTATTACACGGGCATTGTGTTTGAGGTACACGATGCAGTCGGTGACCTTCGAGCCATCTGCGGCGGCGGCAGATATGACAATCTCCTTCGCGATTTCGGCGGTCCCGCAATTTCAGCTACCGGGATGGGAATGGGCGACTGCGTATTAGAGATTCTGCTGAAAGAAAGAGGGTTGCTTGAATCAAAGATACATAGAAGAGGATTAGATTATTTTATTACTTTTGCAGAGGGATATGGTGGAGGAACAATATACAAGATTGCAGCCGAGTTGCGATCCAGAGGCTTTTCCGCTGCTTTCAGCTATAAACCGAAAAGCGGACTTTCAAAGCAATTGAAAGAAGCCTCCGCCCAGATGGCGAAAAAGTGTCTCATAGTGGGTCAAGAGTATGTGGATAAAAAGCAACTTGTCGTCAAGGATATGGCTACCGGCGAGCAGGAGCTTATAAATGTCGATGAGTTTTTATCACAGTTGGGTGCTCGTGATCAGTAACGTGACAACAAATGCAGGTAACCACAATTGGAAGGGAGAAAAATGAGAATTCAAAGATTAAGCTACTCATTGCTGTGTCTGTCGTTGTTGTGCTGGCCCGCTTCGCAAGTCCGAGCTCAGCGAAGGCAAAGCATCATATCTCCGGAGGTTCAACGGGACCGTCGAGTGACATTTCGGTTAAGAGCACCGCAGGCCAAACTGGTTACAGTGAATGCCGGTTTCGCACAGGGCAACCAGCCCATGAAAAAGGATGGGAACGGGCTGTGGAGCACAACTTTGGGGCCGATCGATCCGGGCATCTACGAGTACACTTTCCTCGTGGACGACCTTCAAATTGTCGATCCTTCCAACTCATGGCTAAAAGTCTGGCTGCGGAACGCGAAGAACCTCGTCGAGATACCCGGCGACGAACCGATGTTCTACGAAGAGCAGCAGGTTCCTCACGGCACGGTACACATACACAAATACCAGTCGAAGTCTCTCGGTGTCCCGCGCCAGCTTTATTTATACACACCGCCCGGCTATGAGACAAACCAGCAGACTAAATATCCCGTACTGTATCTTTTCCACGGATTCGGAGACACAGAGGATGCATGGACAGGTGTCGGGCGGGCCAATCTTATCATGGACAATCTAATCGCCGGGAACAAGGCAAAGCCGTTTATCATCGTGATGCCATACGGCCATACGCCTTCGTCCCCCCCGGTCATGCGAAGCATAGGAAGATATGAAGCGTATGAGAAGGACATGATCGAGGATATCATCCCATACGTCCAGAAGTGCTATCGTGTAAGCGCAAAGCAAAAAGACCGGGCCGTCGCCGGCCTGTCCATGGGCGGCGGACAGTCGCTGACGATAGGACTGGGTAATCTTGATTTGTTCGGCTGGGTCGGTGCGTTCAGCTCGGCTGTCCCCGAGGGGCAGAAACTCGAAGAGCTGCTGACCGAGCCTGAATCTATAAACGAACAACTTGAATTGTTATGGATTGGCTGCGGCAAAAAGGATTTCCTTTTCGAGGCAAACCAAAAATTTCTCGAAAGACTAAAAACCGAGAAAATCAAACACGTCGGACACATTACCGAAGGCGCCCATGAGTGGCGAATATGGCGGAATTATCTGAATGA
>DQCG01000181.1:9652-11585 GCA_003533825.1 Phycisphaerales bacterium | reverse complement strand
AATGAAGGACTCTTTTCCAAATCATTACGAGCGGGCTTTCGAGAACTGGCTTATAGACAATCGAATTGAGCACGTCGCCGTAGATGAGCACAAGAGAACGGCCTTCGGACACTCCGACATCAAGAGCTTCGATTTTTTGTTATATCCGCCCGAGAAGCCTATCATCATCGCTGAAGTAAAGGGCAGAAAGTTTAAGGGTACCAGCCTGGAAAAATTGGCGGGTTTCGAATGCTGGGTCACAATCGGTGATGTCGAAGGATTGACCAGGTGGCAGCAGATATTTGGTGAGGGCCATCAGGCCATTTTCGTTTTTGCCTACAAAATGGAGAACGTCGACGTCGATTTTGACGGCAGGGATTATTTTGATTTCGACGCGAACAAGTATCTGTTCTTTTGCGTTAAACTGGATGATTACCGCAAGTTCATGAAACGCCGCAGCCCGAAATGGCAAACTGTAACGTTGCCCGCCGGCAAGTTCCGAGAATTTGCCGTATCTATCAACGATTTTTTACTTCAATGTCCTTAAGATTGTCGAAACAGCAATCTTGTGTGTTCTTATGGTTTAAGAGTGGACGGCGAATCTCATTATTGATAGTATCTGCATCCCTAAAATAAAAATGAGTTTAGAAAGAAATTACTGGAGGTAACGAATCAATGATCAGAAATATTTTGTATTTGGCCATTGGATCGATTCTGCTGGCCGGTTGTGTCGCTGTCCATGAAACCAGGCGCATACCCGATGATAAACGCGTCACCGAGAGCCAGATCCAGGCTTCTGGCCGCCTGCTTCGCCACGTCGTGCTGTTCAAGTTCAAGGAAGATACCACCGACGAGCAGGTCGGCCAAATCGAAAGAGCTTTTTGCGTACTTCCGGGCAAGATCCAGGCGATACACGATTTCGAATGGGGCACCGACGTGAGCGTGGAAAACCTTCAACAGGGATTTACCCACTGTTTTGTTGTGACTTTTCGCAGCAGGGCTGACAGGGCAAAGTACCTGCCGCATCCGGCCCACAAGATGTTTGGCCAACTCCTGGGCCCACACCTCGATAAAGTCCTCGTTATCGATTACTGGACAAGATAGCGGATTTTATCGGCCTACGCCCGATTGAGTTCCCCCGATATGAGAATTTGGGCTAATTTCATATTCGATGCTTGTGTTTATCCGGCATTTTTGATATTCTATTTTTATAGGAACAACAGTGCATTCATGGAGAATTAGTCAGATATCTTAAGAAGGAGATATTGTGAAAACAACTATCATTCTGCTCGTTGTAGCGGCCATTATGTTTTTAGTGGCCGGCTGCGGTCCGGGCCAGCCATTTGAGATAGAAGGCATGCATACCCCACAATCTGTATCAGGGGCACATGCAGTGGCGGCCGGATAAGTCTTATTAGTCAAGAAAACACGACAATAGAAAGCAGCAGAAGCGAGCGAATACTTCCTTTGCAGTTTTGAGAAGCCGAAACAGAAAAACAAAATTGCCGACAGCAAGTAAACATCTGCAGGCCGGCGTCAGATTGCCATAAAGTTCTGTCAGGTATTCCTCGGCGTCAAACAGCGCATATTCGGGAATTTTCTACAAAAAAAAACGCAATAACTCCCCTGGTTGGGCGTCTATATCTATATCGGTAACAAAAGAATACAATTTCGCAACAGGTTTATATGTGAACATTCTCAAAATTCATCTTTTTGTGATATGTCGAAAAAAGCAAAAAAAATTCAAAACCGTAACAAAATGGTAACATTTAACCTGCATAATCACACTTACAGGTGATTATAAAGAACTTATATCGACAGTTACTCTTTACAAGAAAGGTTTTAGGGTGAAGAAGTCTCGTATAATTATTATAGTGGTTATTGTGATACTTGTGGTCGTTTCCGGGGCTGGAATGGCGATTCGGGTTAAGTTTAAAGGCTCAGGCAAGTCCAC
>DQCG01000181.1:0-9572 GCA_003533825.1 Phycisphaerales bacterium | reverse complement strand
TGCCCTACGAGGAAGGGGATATTGTAACCTGTGGCGACCCGAACGCGAATCCGCCGGTGCCGGCCTCCGTGTTGGTTCGTCTGGATGCTAAAGATCTGGAGACCCGGCTGGCTTCTGCCAAGGCTGGCCGTGCCGCTCAGGTCGCAAGCACAGAAGTCGACAAAGCCCGGATCGCCGGTCAGAAAGCGAGTCTTACAGGTCTCGCGGCCTCACTTAAACAGGCCGAACGCGATTTGGAACGACAGAAAGGGCTCCTCGAATCAAAAGACATCGCTCAGGCTGCTTTCGACCAGACTCAAGCCACGTATGATGAGCTCAAATCACAATACGAGGCATCCAAGTATTCGCTGCAATCAGCGGAGCTGAATTTGGTGGTCCTGCAACACAACCTTGAGGTCGCCGATGCCGGGATCGCCCAGGCAAATGATGCTCTCAGCCATATGACGATATCTTCACCCATCGACGGTGTGATTACGCGGCTGGATGCCGAGGTAGGAGAGATGGTTATAATGGGAACCATGAATAATCCCGGCACCGTGATAATGATAGTGGGAGACTTATCTCAGATGTTGCTTGTAGCACAGGTGGATGAAGCCGACGTAGGCAAAATAGAGGTTGGCCAAAAGGCTACGATTAAAGTCCAGGCCTTTCCCGACAAAGAATTTGAAGGTCTCATCGATACGATTGCATTGACACACAGGATCTCGGCAACAGGTACGAAATACTTCAGGACCGAGATACTCCTTCAGGGCGACGTGGAGAAATTGTATTCGGGCCTGACCGCCCATGTGGACATCGAGACCATAAAGCATGAAAACATGCTCAATCTACCAAGCCAGGCTGTGCTGGGTGCGGCTATTGACGACCTGCCTTTGGATATTCGCGATAACTCCCCCGAAGTGGACACCGACAAGACTTATGTGGCAGTAGTTTATCGATATATTGACGGCAAAGCTGTAGTAACACCCGTTAAAACCGGCCAAAGCAACCTGACCCACACAATAATAGAATCGGGCATAACAGAAGAAGATAAAATAGTAGTCGGTCCGTATAAGGTACTCGAGAGTATTAAACACGATCAGATAATACAGGATGAGCGTGAAGCCCAAGCAAAGAGAAAAGACGTTAAAGCTGCAACTAAAGAAGAAAATGCAAACGATGCCAACGATAGCAGCCGAAACTGATAAACCCGTAATTCAACCCCAGAATGATAAATCCGTAATTAAACTGAAGGATGTCAAACGGGTCTATAAAGTCGGCGTGGAACGTATACATGCACTTGACGGAATCAGTCTGGAGTTGAACGAGAACGAATATGTCGCGGTAATGGGGGCCTCCGGCTCGGGCAAGAGCACTCTGATGAATGTCCTGGGGTGTCTGGACAGAGCTACCTCCGGATACTACGGACTGGATGGGCAGGACACTACGAAAATGAGTGATGCGGCGCTGGCCCGCGCCCGTAACGAACGAATCGGATTTGTCTTTCAGTCGTTCGAGCTGCTCGGTCAGCTAAGCGCGCTCAAGAATGTTGAGATGCCGCTGATTTATTCAAAAAACGGCTGGTGGACTCGGCGCAAGCGTGCTATAAACGTTCTTGAGAGAGTTGGGCTGGGCGACCGGATGAAACACAGGCCGAATCAGCTTTCAGGAGGTGAAAAGCAACGCGTAGCTATCGCCAGGGCACTTGTTTGTGGGCCAAGTATTCTGCTGGCGGACGAGCCGACAGGCAATCTCGACAGCAAAACAAGCGAAGGCATTATGGAACTGTTCGATCGGCTTCATCAGGAAGGCCAGACCATTGTCATAGTCACGCATGAGGAACATGTGGCCAATCACGCCGAGCGAATAATTCAGATGAAAGATGGTCGTGTTTGCAGTGACTTGCCGGCCAATCGGGACCTGGTGCACAAGACAGCAATACAGAATAATGTACGAGGAGAGCAGTCATGAGAGTTTTGCTACAGGCACCTCTGGTCTTTCTTCGGCTCTTCTATCAGAGCGTGTACCTTGCACTGGGCCAAGTCTGGGCAAACAAAACCAGGTCGATACTCACCACACTTGGGATTATCATCGGGGTTGCTTCGGTAACAGCGGTCATTGCTGCTCTTAGCGGTCTAAGGGCAAAAATACTCACACAGTTCGAATCTATTGGAACCAATACTATATTTATTTCACCCATGCGTCCCGACAGAGGGCCTCTGCAACATGCCCCGTATTGGAGTATTAGATTTTTACCCGAGCATTTCGATGGTATGCTCGATCACTGCCCGTCGGTGGCGCGATTTGGCCGTCAGACCGGGGTCGGAGCTTATACCGTCAGCCACCGTGAGAAGTCGGTCGAAAATGTAAGACTTCGCGGCATTGAGCCTGCCTGCCATCAAATCGAGAGCCGTAAGGTCTCGCTTGGAAGACCACTTTCGGTTATAGATGAAATGCAGATGCGACAGGTTTGCATAATTGACCCTAAGCTGCAAAACGATCTTCGTCTTGACCGTGATTGCATAGGCCAGTCGATTCTCATAGGTCACAACACTTTCTATATCGTCGGTGTACTTGAAGCTCGCCCTGAATCCGTATTCGGGGGAGGTGACCAGGAAAGTTCCGAGATATTTATTCCATTCAAGACCAGTTTCAAGATGAGGCGATATTTGTGGGTCGGAGTTCTTGCCGAAAGCAAATCCCCTGAAGTTTCGGATGAAGCCCGGGCCGAGATAAGCTTCTTCCTTAGACGCACACGTAACATAAAGCCCGGCGAACCAGACACATTTAGAGTTGATTCAGTCAAGAACTTCCTGGAAATCTTCGATGAAATTGCCCGCGTGGTGTTTATGGTGGCCGGTGGTATTGTTGGCATTTCCCTATTAGTCGGTGGTGTGGGCATTATGAATATTATGCTTGTCTCGGTATCGGAACGGACCAGAGAAATAGGGCTGCGCAAAGCAGTGGGAGCGAAAAAATCAGCGATTCTCACCCAGTTTCTGATTGAGGCTGTGGTTTTATGCTTTGTCGGCGGGCTTTTCGGAGTTGGATTTGGCCAGCTTCTGACCACAGGTATAGCTAATATCCCGAATATTGAACTTGATATGTCATTTATCCCCCTTTGGGCGATAGGCCTTGCGTTCGGTTTTTCCGGTTCCGTAGGTATCTTTTTTGGAATGTTCCCGGCAATCAAGGCCGCCAGGCTCGATCCTATTGAGGCTCTTAGACATGAGTAAAAAATTCTCGTTAGAATGCTGTTGGTTCGTGATTTTTGTTGGATTGGGATTAATCGTATTAACCGGCTGCGAACAATTTTCCGGTGATGGATATTCTTATGAAACCAGGATTGCCCCCGAGGAGACCCGGCAGATAGAAACGCTTGTTCTGCAAGAAACCAGTGACGAAGAAAAGGCCAGGGAAGATGTGAATGAAGTGCCGCCAAAAGACCTTGAGCTTACATTAGAGCAATGTCGAGCGCTAACGCTGGAGAACAACCTCGCTTTGAAGGTGCAGCTTATCAACCCGGCTATTGCCGCCGAAAAGGTCAGTCAGCAGGAAGCCCAGTTCGAGTCAGTGTTTTCCTCGAATCTGATATATTCCAAGACAGATACCCCTACTGCTTCGTTTCTTGATGAAATTTCAGGCTCACAAGTCGATTATATAGCCACGAACCTTGGTGTCCAGGTCCCTTTGCGAACCGGCGGATCGGTAGGATTTAACTTAGCCGACAATCGCGCCAAAACAGGATCTCCCTATTCGGTATTTGATCCTTCCTATGGCTCGGATTTATCAGTTTCAATTACTCAGCCACTCCTGAGAGGCGCCGGCAAGCGTGCTAATACCTACGCCATTCGCATCGCTGAGTATGAGCGGCAGATAACCGACGCCAGAACGAAACTTGAGGTAATACGAGTAATTGCCGCCGTGGATCGCGTGTATTGGCGGCTTTATGCCGCAAGGAGGGAATTAGATGTGCGGAAAAAACAATATGACCTGTCTTACCTTCTCTATGAGCAGGCCAACCGTTTTGTGCTTGCCGGCGAGAAACCTCAGATAGAGATTATTCGCACGGAGGCCGGAGTAGCGCAGCAGCTTGAGGCTATTATCCTGGCCGAAAACAGTGTGCGCGATCGAGAACGTGAGCTCAAGCGGGTACTCAATAAAACAGGCCTCGAAATGCAGACACCCACGGTGCTGATACCCGCAACAGAGCCGGATCCCGTCCATTATGACCTGAAAAAACAGGGACTGGTGGCAACCGCTATCAACAATCGAATGGAAATGCTCGAATTGGAGCTGCAAATCGCCGAGGATATCGCTACCGTCGATTACCTGCACAACCAGTCGCTGCCCCTTGTCACAATGGATTACAGGTATAATATCAATGGTCTGGGTCCCACGAGAGATGACTCATTTGACCTGCTTTTCGACAAGAGATTCGAAGATCATCGAGTCGGGTTGCAATTACTGGTCCCGCTGGGAAATGAGGCGGGAAAAAGTCAAATGCGGCAGGCGTTTTACCAGCGCAGGCAGCGGCTGGTCAACCGTGATAGTCGCGGAGCACTCATCGAATTTGAGGTGCTTAATGCCATTGATCAGCTTGAGGCCAACTGGCAGCGTGTTTTAGCCAGCAGACAAAGGACGATCCTGGATAGCCGGCTATTCGAAGCCGAGAAACGCCAGTTCGAGCTTGGTCTGGGTACATCTACCGACGTGCTTCAGGCACAGGCGAATTTCGCCGAAGCTCAAAGAACTGAAATCCTGGCGTTGGCCGAGTATCAAATATCACTTGTAGATTTGGCCTATGCCACAGGCACACTGCTCGGCGCCGCAAAGGTACGATGGGAACCTCTTGTGTTTCCGGATAACATTAAGTAATATATGCCTGATTTCAATTTCGCATAGCTAAAGGCTCATTTTTGAAAGGGCATATCATGGAAGAACAGAACATCGAAAACAGCACAAGTGCTGAAAAGAAGAATGATTCCAAAAGTGCAAGCCGGAAAAAGAAAATCATTTTTGGGGCTTCGTGTTTAGTTGCAGCGATAATTTTATTATGGATCATCATTCGTTTACTGATTCCAAAAGCCGCCGAGATTCAATGGCTGTCAAATAAGATGATAGCCGTATATATCGCTATAGGTTTTCTCGCATGTTCAGTCGTGGCATGGTCAATCCTTCGAAAAACCCTCAGAACAAGATTGAAAATGCAGATGGCGATGAGACAGGACCCGGATGTCAATGACTGGCTCATTATCTTCAACTGGACGCCGAAGATACTATACGCTCCAACTATAGTCGCATCACTTGTTGCTTCTGTCCTGATGTTCTTAAACGAGGCCGATTTCTTGTTCTTCGGATCCATCCCCGGAATTGCGATAGGCAGTATCTGGCTGGCTATATTCTTTCTGAACTTCCTTGTGGAGGAATATAGCATCAGCATCAAAATACTCGTTATAACCCTGGTAAGCTTCGGCTGCTTCTTTTTATGGCTGCATCTGCTCGGCTGGGTTGTGGGTTTCCTGAGACTTTTCAAGCATCTTGCTTTGAGTATCAACGCCACCGGCTATCTTCTTATCGGTATCATCGGCCTGCTTACAATCTTGATTTCCTGGCTCAAGGGGCTTTTCTATTACTTGACGATAACCCCAAACTATATGAATCTACAGGAAGGACCGACCGAATCAGGCGAGCAAATAGGCAGGGAGGACTATAACAGCCGTGTCGATACGAGCGATTTCCTCGAACGGCTCATGGGATTCGGAAGGATTATAATAACCTTCAAAGACAGAAAGAGGGAACCCATCGCGGTACTCACATGGAGAATTCATAAGAAGGCACAAATGCTCGAAAAAGTGCGTGCCAAATTCGCAATCGACCATCTCCAGCAAACAAGGCCTCAGCAGCAATAAACAAGCGGCACTCTTCAGTGCGAAGATAACGAATTGCCTTTTAAAAACACTTGCAGCAGGCGTTTACCGCCCCGGTCTGCCGGCATCTTATCCACCTACTTTCGGACAGGATAAAATATAGTCTATACAATCGCTTAGTTTAGCCGTCGCCACGGCGACGGTGCTGTCGGCCGCACCGTAATATAGATTAATCTGATCGGTTTCCTTGTGGACGGTGGCGCCGTTGGGGAATACAACATCGCTGACATCGCCTATACGCTCGTAAATTGCGCTTGGCCCAAGGACCCACTCATCGCCTCGGCGCAGAACCTTCCACGGAGAGTTCAAATCCAGAAGGGCCAATCCGACCCGGTATATCGCTCCGGCCGTCGTACTACGTACGCCGTGGTAGAACAACATCCATCCTTCCGGTGTCTCGATTGGCTGACATGCCAGACCGACTCTGTGACAATCCCAATAGGCCGTCCTCGTCATAATCAACGGCCTGTGATCGCCCCAGTGCTTCAGATCCGGCGAGAAACTGATCCACATATGAGCCTCGCCCCGGACAATGGGCCGGTGGATCAGTGCGAATCGACCGTTGAACCTGCGGGGAAACAGACAGGCATCCTTGTCCTCCGGTGGCAACAGAGACCCGAGGCGGGCAAATTTTCGAAAATTTTTGGTAATCGCCAGCGAAACGACCGGGCCGCCCTCGCTGAAAGAGACGTAGGTAACGGCAAATTGCTTTTGCTCCTCCAGCCAGACGATGCGAGGATCTTCCAACCCCCACCTTTCCTCTCGGGAGCTTTGGTCGGCTTCGAGAGTCGGCTTAGGATCAATCTCCCAGTTCGTGAATCCATCGGCACTGCGGGCGACAGTCAAATGCGAAAAACCGCGCATATCCTCGACGCGAATCAGCAGCAGCGTTTCTCCGTTTAACTTGGTTGCCGCGGGATTAAAGACCGCATTTGTCGGATAAGGCCAATTATCCGGCGTCATTATCGGATTGCCATGGTACCTCTGAAAAAGTTCGTGTGCTTTTTTTTGTCGTAAAAGCTCAGGCATAGCTTCATTCCCCCGAAACGTCAAAGGATATTATCACCATAAAAATTAATACGAAAAACCAGGATTTAACCTCAAAAGGTGCAATTCCTCATCTTAAGCTTATATTAACTAACTTAATCGGCAAGATGAACAGCTTCCTATAAATCAAAGTACAAATTTTTAGATACGGCCGAACGAAAAATTCCCGTGCTTATCAGGCACATCCGAACAACAGTACTTCTATTCTATAGACCGGCTCGCCGCCGGTATTCCCACGCTATGCTTTAACAAGCTGGGTTTCATACAGGCTTTGATACAACGGACAGGTTTTCATTAACTCACTATGCTGTCCCTGGGCCACAATTCGTCCATTATCCATAACTACTATTATGTCCGCCGTGATAACGGTGCTGAATCTATGGGCTATGATAAAACATGTCCTACCCTGCATGATTTCCTCGATTGCGTTGTGAATTTTAGCTTCACTGTCGGCATCAACCTGACTTGTAGCCTCATCGAAAATCAGAATTGCCGGATTCTTGAGAATGGCTCTGGCGATAACGATTCTCTGGAGTTGCCCGCCGCTCAGGCCGGCCCCGTGCTCACCTATGATCGTATCATAACCATCCGGTAATATTGAAATAAATTCATCGGCAAAAGCGCGTTTTGACGCAGCAATTATTTCTTCTCTGGTGGCGTTTGGTCTTCCATAGACAATATTCGCAGCCATCGTGTCATTAAAAGTCACTACATTCTGAGTAACCATACCGATCTGGGCACGAAGGCTTTTCAAAGTAACATCACGTATATCCTGGCCGTCAATCAGTATCTGTCCGCTGTCAGTATTATAGAACCTGGGAACAAGATTTATCAAAGTTGTCTTTCCGGAACCGTTCGGCCCGACAATCGCAACATTGTAGCCGGCTTGTACAGTCAGATTAACTCTTTTTAATATAGGCATATCGCTGCCGGGATAAGTAAAGACTACATCTTTGAATTCGATTCTTTCCTTAAAAACCGGCAGCTCGATCGCCCCGGGCTTTTCAAACTCAGCCGGCTCATCTACGACCGCAAAAACTCTTTCCGCCGCCGCATTTGCTGATTGAGCCTTGTTCCAAATGTCGCTGCTCTTGCGAATCGACTCTGCGGCAATACCAAGTGCGACTAAAAGCCCGAAAAACGAACTCGGCTGCATATTTGCACCGGTTACCCAATATACTCCAACCAAAAGTGCCGCCGAACCCGCTATCATGCCAAACACTTCCATTGTCGGGCCCGTGGCTGCTTCAACTTTGGCTATGCCAAGCGACTGTTTCAAATATCTACGATTGATTTTCCTGTAAGCCGAACTCTCGTGCTCTTGCTGGCTATAAACTTTCACTACATGCAACGCACTGACTGCTCCATCGAGTCTTCCGAGCATTTGGGCACTGCTTCTAAGCGAGCGTCTCGTATACTTCTTAATCTTTTGTCCGAGCAGAGCGGCCAAACCGAGAACAAAAGGAGCGCAGCATAAAAATATCAGAGTCAATTTGTAACTAATCACCATAGCGCCGACCAGGCAAAAAACTGCTTTAAGCGGCTCTCGTAACGCTTTGCCAAGCAGTATTTTCACTCCTCTTCCAGTAGCATTTATATCATTTACTATTCGACTAATAGTATCACTGGTCCCCCGGCTGGAAAAAAAGCCCACAGGCATCTTCATAGCGTGAGAAAAAACATCCTCTCGCAAGCCGGCAATTGCTATCTGAACTACCTTCTCAGCCAGATACTTTTGGTAGAATGTTGCTATGCATCGAACGATTGTTACCACACACATTAAAATAATTATGTGTATCACCGCTCGCGCCTTCACATTCGACGCCATTCCACGCGGCACGAATCCGATTATCCATTTGGCACTGTTAACAGCGAACTCAACATAGAACGGATTGGTGCCGGTATTCAGTTGTAGCTGTTGATCCTCTAATTCTCCACTCTGACCGGACCGCTTCAACTGCAACGTTATAGAGCTTTTGTCTGCAGCGTTAGCGAGTTCTTCAAGTAATCTGCCTCTGCTCACAGGGTTCAAACCCTGCCTTGTATCATCAATAACACCAACAATTCTGTCCTGCCCCTTAAGCCCGGCAGCTTCTGCCCGACCGTTCGGTTCAACGTTCGTTATAAGAAGATAATATGCAATACTGTTGTTTTCGCTGTTGGTAAAATCTATAGTATCGGGCACATGAAAATCAATATCATAACGCCAACTGCAAATTTTCCTGTCTACCCACCCATGCAGTCCCTCTTCGCCCATCATAACTTTCAGCAGCGGGACAACTGTCATAAAGCTCAGAGAAAACAGAATGCCTATCAATATTGCACTGAAAACTATCACAATTAAACAGGGCCATTGCGGCCAGATATATTCGAATACTCGCCAAAAAGCCTTCATTCAAAATTTATCTCCATAATATGAAACATCGAATACTACTGTTGTACGTTCACAAGCTCAGAATCCATGCCCCATACCCTTTCGGCAATTCATTACAATTTCGGCACACTAACAAAATCGACTCCGCCGGTCAAGCCTAAAGGCATTGACGCCAAATGCCATTTTTGTTAGCCTATGGCCTTTTAAGGAAGCCACGATATGAAAATAGACTGCTTGATTTT
>DQCG01000532.1 GCA_003533825.1 Phycisphaerales bacterium | reverse complement strand
CCGGTATAGCATCACGTATCGGCGGGAAATTCTCGGCATGGACTCACGTATCCCCCGGCAGAACAACTATCTATGGCAGCTATGGCATAAATGATTTCATTCGAGATGAAAGCCACCATTACTTCTGGCGAACCCCCAGTGCCAAGAACACTGCAAACACACCAGTATATATCGATTGTGTTCAGCCGAGTGCGGAACCACTTACGCACGATGCGCCGCCGGAATATGACAATACCCTTGGATCTCGTATGTCTTATTTCTGTATCAACCGGCACAATGGGGGAATCAACAGTCTTTTTATGGATTGGTCCGTCAGAAAGGTTGGACTCAAGGAATTGTGGACGTTAAAATGGCATCGCAAGTTCGACACGGCGGGCCCCTGGACCAGGGCCGGCGGCGCACTGCCCGAAGACTGGCCCGAGTGGATGAGAAACTTCAAAGACTACTGAAAAATAACGGCGTGGTGCAAAATTAACAGAACACAAGGCTACTCTTGTGTATCTTATTCTGAGACGGAAAAAGAAAAAGGTGCCGTTATGAGCAAGTCAAAAGGATTTACATTGATCGAGCTTCTGGTGGTGATTTCCGTCATTGCGTTGTTGCTGGCGATATTGCTGCCTACAGTCCAGCGGGTCAGGAGACAGGCCAAAGCAGTTGCGTGTCAGTCAAACCTGCGCCAATGGGGACTTGCCTTTTCGATATACGCTGGCGATAACAATGGTAAGTTGTTTGGTTTAGGCATTGGGAAACCTGAGCCTGATCGTGTGGTAAAAGCGTTTTCGCTTTACGTGCATGATATTAGAGATGATGTAGCTCTGTGCCCGACGGCTACGAAAGTTCGCGACAGACCCGATGAGCCGAAGGAATGGATGTTGCACGGACTGTATTCGTATGGCAGCAAATTCTCTGCATGGAGGGTATGCAAATACCCGTTAGGACCACCTCGCCTGGAGGGCAGCTACGGCATGAACGACTGGGTTTTCTGGATACGTGACAAGCTTTCCTTTAACATAAACGTAGAAGAGATATCGTGGGATACTAACAATCTCAGAAATTCAGCCAATGTGCCGGCATTGCTCGACAGCGTTTGGTTTGCCGAGTCGCCACTGCACTCGGACAAACCACCTGAATATGATGATGCTCTGCTCAACCAGAGTTATATGTCAGCGATGTGTATCAACCGTCACGATGGAGGAATCAACTGTCTTTTTATGGATTGGTCTGTCAGAAAGGTTGGACTCAAGGAATTGTGGACGTTAAAGTGGCATCGTCGGTTCGACACGGCCGGTCCCTGGACCAAGGCCGGCGGCGCCATGCCCGAAGACTGGCCCCAGTGGATGAGAAATTTCAAGGACTACTAATGCTCCATCACAACTCAAAGAATGGATGTCATTCTCCACAGGACGCCTTACGGTGCTGCGAAAGCAGGAATCCGGAATCATCGCAAGAAACTGGATTCCGCATCAAGTGCGGAATGACAAATCATGAAATAAGGAGCACACAAAAAGGTTTTACACTCATAGAGCTTTTGGTGGTGATTTCCGTCATTGCGTTGTTGCTGGCGATATTGCTGCCTACAGTCCAGCGGGTCAGGAGACAGGCCAAGGCGGTTGCGTGTCAGTCAAACCTGCACCAATGGGGACTTTGCTTCAAGATGTATACCGGCGATAACAACGGCAGACTCTTTAGCGACGTATTGGACAAGATGTATTGGTACAAGACACTACGCCCATACTACAGCGATAGCAACGATTTGCTCTTATGCCCAATGGCCACGAAGTATGTCGACAACCCTAAATGGAATGGGAGCAAATTCTCGACCTGGCGTATACCTATATCCACTGATTGGCGACCACCAACAACGCCCACCAGCTTCTGTTACGGCAGCTACGGCATAAATGTACGCATTCTCGACTTACCTGACCTGGAAGATTTGAACCGATACTGGGGGGTTTGCTTTGTCAAAGGTGCAAACAATATACCGGTGTGCTTGGACTGTCGATTCACGCACATACCTGTGGAGCAGTTCGACGTCCCTCCGACGTATGATGATGTAGCTACGTCCGACTCAGGTATATCTTATTTCTGTATCAACCGCCACGATGGGGGAATCAACAGCCTTTTTATGGATTCGTCCGTAAGAAAGGTCGGACTCAAGGAGTTGTGGACATTGAAATGGCATCGCAAGTTCGACACGGCCAACGTCTGGACCAAAGCCGGTGGCGCACTGCCTGAAGACTGGCCCCAATGGATGAGACACTTCAAAGACTACTGACAATGACCGCTTGATGGAGCCGCGGCACAAATGATTCGTATGTTGTTCGCAGATTGCTTTGCTTCAAGTTCCGGATTACAGATTTTCCCTACGCTCTCCAGGGCCGCTGCCTGTCGATCTTCTTCGAGAATACATCCCGGGCGATGAGCACATCTTCGATAATCTGGAAATCGAACATTCCCACGCAGGCGAAATCGGCGCCGTTCTCGAAGACATACTTGAAACTTTTGCTGGGATGGATTGCGCCGGCGGCCAGTACCTTGAATGCGATCCAGGGCGTTTCGAGCTTTTTCATATACGCGATTGTCTCTTCCGGCGTGCGGGCCCAGATATTATCGTTTTCCGGCTCGATATCGGCCGACCAGTATTTTCCCGGATGGAGCGTCTTTACCCAGAAATCAGGCTTCAGTCCGCCGTCGACACAAGCCTTGACCGTATCCAGCAGGTGCGCGCCCATTCCGCCGGGTATGCCTTGCTCCTTGATATATTCGAGCGCCTCGCCAAGTAAATCAACCTGGCCTTTTTTGACAGCGGTGTCGGCCAGTCCGCCCTGGATGTAAACGGCGTGTGCGCCGTTGTCCACCGAGCGCTTGATGCCTTCCTGGATGGTCGCGCCCGTGGCACAATCGGATATCCACTGGATTTTGCCGCCACGCTCGTTCCAGTAACGGTTCATGACCCTGTCGGAGACGGGATTGGTCAGAATTGTATTGATTCCGTTATTTTCGGCCAGCTCCAGCGTCTCGAATACCTTTTGATCGGTATGATATGCCTTGACCAGCGAGGAGACGTACATCAAATCCCTGCTGTGCGCCCAGCCGCCGATCAGGTTGCCGCCGCAGAATATTCGGCTGATTTTGAGATTTTTGATCTTACCGAAGGGCAGTTTATTGCCGCCCTCGCCGGATTTGGCGGTACCATTAGAGTTCCGGGCCATCCGGGCCAATAAGTTTTGTTCCTCAAAGCTGCGAAGCCCCAATGACACGCCGGCCGAGGCCGCGATGGACTTCTTAAGGAAACTCCGACGATCTACATTTTTCTTTTCTGACATGACTTTTGTCCCTTCTATCCGATAGTAACACTACGAAGAATATTAATTCTTACTCTTAAGCTCTCCATGGACGTTCCCGATTGAGCCTCCCGGAGAGAATATCTTTTGCAATAAGCGCATCTTCTATGACCTGAAAATCGAACATCCCCACGCAGGCAAAATCGGCGCCGTTCTCGAATGCGTATTTAAAGCCGTCCCTGGGATGAATCGCCCCGGCGGCCAGGACCTTATAAGCGATCCACGGCTTTTCCATCGTTTTCATAAATTCGGCGGTTTTCTCCGGATCTTTGTCCCAGTAATTATCTGTGTTGTAGTTGTCAATAACATCTTGATCCTGGTCCGGCTGGCGTTTGGACCAGTAATTGGTGCTGTGATGCGTTTTCATATAGAAGTCGGTGTTTAGACCGGCTTTTTCACACGCCATTGGTGTTTCCAGGTTATGCCCGCCGACCCCGGCGATGATTCCATTGTCTTTGATGAAATCGACAACTTTGCCAATCAGGTCGGTCCTTTCATTTCGAGCCCAGAGATCCCCGATATTGCCAATCAGAAAAGCCCCGACAGCTCCCGCGCCAATTGCCTTTTTGACGTCACCCGTAAGATCGTCCGTCTTGGCTGTGCATTGGAGGATCCACTGGATTTGCCCACCTCTTTCCTCCCGGTATTTTTTAATAAGTTCCGCCGAGCCGGAACCGGTAATGATTGTGTTGATTCCGTTCTCCTCGCATATCTCGAGCGTCTCGATAATCTTCTCATCCGTGAAATAATGATTGAGTAAAGAGGAAACATATAACAAATCCCTGCTATGAGCAAATCCGCCAATCAGATTTCCGCCGCAGATTATCCTGCTGATTTTAACGTTTCCAATCCGGCCCGCCGGCAGGCCTTTGACCGAGCCGGCGCTTTGCTTATTCGGTTTCTTCATTGCCGCCAGCAGGGCCTGCTCTTCCAGGCTAAGAGCCGATGTAATCGCGGCGGTGCCCATCACTGATTTCTTCAGAAAATTTCTGCGATCAAGGTCTTGTGACATTTTCAAAGCTCTCTCCGGCACAATTTCACATGGTTGCAAATTAATATCTATTCGACTCCGTGTTTCTCCAGCAGTTCAATCATTGCCTTGTTGTCTTTCTGTTTGGCGAATGTTAAAGGAGTCATCCCCCGCTGGTTTTCGATATTGACGTCGGCGCCTTTGGAAATAAGCATCTCGGCAATCTCCGTCTGGTCTGTAGCTGCGGCAATGTGGAGCGGAGTGCCGAAATTTGCACCCATAGCATTCACGTCAACGCCATCGTCGATCAGGAAACTCGCTATCTCCCTGCAGTTACGCAGGACCGCGAAGTGCAGGGGACTCGTGCCGTCGGTCATCGTTGCGTGAGTGTCGGCGCCTTTGGAGATAAGCAAAGCCGCCGCTTCCTCATGCCCCCCCAAAAGAGCTATGTGCAGGAGCGATGCTCCACTATTTGCTGTGGTGTTGACGTCAACGCCTGCAGCGATAATTGACCGTATTTTTTCTACATCACCAGTGCCCGCCGCATTCTTCAGCGATGCAATTAGTTCGGGATCCTGATTTGACTGGGCCGGTTGGGCGTTGGTGGCTGTGTCGGCGGTTCTGCTCTCGGTATCGGCCGAAGCGATAAGTGCTTGCCCGGTGGGTTCCGTTACTTTCGCCGGTTCGGCTGGTTTTACCGGTTTTGCAGGTTGTACCGGGGTTTTATCGCTGGTTTGCTGCGGCTGCCGGGCTTCTTTCTTTTTGCACCCGAAGGCATTCGATATGAAAATCAGGGCTAAGCAGAGTATAATTAAACGTTTCATTTTAATCATCTCCCGATAAGCTTCATAACTACCGGATATAGAGCTTACCGAGTATTTATTTTATTGAACCAGGCAAGTGCCCGGCTGATTCTTATGTCTCTGTTAGATTAATGAGTTTAGATTATCAAAATCAGAGCGGTTTGTCAATTAAATCACTCAAAAGGCACACAAACGAAATGGCGGCGATAGCATTATGCCTACCGCCGCCTTGGGAAATCTCAAATCCTTTCTTTTTCTACCGGCTTATCAGCGAAATGTCCGCCCAGTAACCGGCCTCGTTCTTCCAGCCGGTGGGCTGGTTGATCAGTTCGAGCTTCACCTTCTTGCCCGCAAATCCGGACAGGTCAACCTCGGTCTGCATCCACCCGTCGGGGGCGGCTTTTTTGTCCACGGACTTGCGCGTAATCTCTTTGCCGTTGGCGGCGACAATCAGGTCCCAGTCGCCATCGGGATGATGTCCCACGGTCAGTTTCAGCGTGCTGTTTTTGCCGGCGGGAAGCTTTACTTCTCTTGAAAGCTGACAGCCGGTCCTGCGGTCGAGCGGATGGGTGACGAGCACATTGCTCTTGCCCATCTCTTGTTCTTTCAGACCGGGATCCATATCGAATCCGCAACTCTTGACCTTCCAGCCGGGCGCGAATTTCGAGACGGCCTCGGAAATATCTTTGCCCGCGATAGCGGTGATTTTCGCCATCTCAGCCTGAGTGAACCTGCTGTTGGCAATTGGGCCGGCTTCCCAGCACTGTTCGAGCCGGCCGGGTTGGGGTTCCCGGATTGGAATGACGAACACTTCCCGGCCTTCGGCGTCCGTTTCCACGCGTCCGCCCGCCCGCACGACGGACTGGCGAACGAGCTTCTTGCTGACTTCCACGAGCATCGGGAAGTTGTACGGTGTGTGACTGAACTTGCCTTCCGGATCCAGGGCCGACGTGAACTTCTCCGGTAGATTCTTAAAGCCTATCGTCGTAAACAGGATACCGCCGGAGTTTGAGGGATTGCAGTCGGAGTCCTGGCCGCAGCGCGTCGAGATGATAATTGTTTGGTCCGGATCGCCTTTGCCGTAGAGCAGGCCCATAACGATGTAGGCCCCGTTGATCTTGGCGTCGATATTAAACTCGCCCTGCGGACCCGAGCACGAGAATCGACGATAGTCGGTATTCAAATGATACTTCTCGTTAATAAGCTGCCAGGTCTTCTGCCAATCGTTGGGATACTGCTTGTACCAGGCGAGCACATCGCGGATGCACTCAGCGTACTGGCTGCCCTGCGGGATACACTTGAGCCCAGCGTGAATGATCTTCTCTATATCCTTCTCGAAGAATGCCTCGGCATACATTCCGCCAACGAACTGGCCGCCGTAGAGCCCGTCACCGTAGTTCATCAACCGTCCGAACGTCTCGCCAAGCTCGATCGCTACATTGGGCATGCCCGGTGCAATCAGGCCGGCATAGTCCGCCTCGATCTGGTAATCGATGTCGTCGGCGTGCTTGTTGAACTCCGGGTGGCCGGAATCCGGGGGTGCTATGCCCCGCCGCAGAAGTGTCCTGCCTGCGTTGTTAGCATGCCAAAGCGGATAACCGCTGTTGGCAAAGTCGATCCCCGCCTGGCGGATCGGTACGTCCATGCCGTACAATTCCAGCGTTCGCAGGAAGGTCATCTCGACGTAGATATCATCCTGCCTGAACTGGTTGATCAGTTCAGGTTTCCAGGCGGGCATCTTATCTTCCGGAATAATCTCGCCCTTGTAGTGAAATTCCGTCGGCCCGCCCCAGCCGACGCCGGCCATCTGCCCAATCCAGCCGGCCTTCATCTTGTCCGCGTAATCCTCAACGGCGATCCGGCGAACCGGCGCCTTGCCGAATCCGTCCGTCTGGCAGCCGGAAACATATACCAGCCCCAGGCCCACTGAGAGGATTAATAGGATTGTCAACAAATCTTTAGCCATTTTAAACCTCCTTTAGCTCATATATAATATAGTTGATTCGTTTGGAGCTTTATAGCTCCGCGAGATACAAAAAACAAGTTTTTTGTGACAGATGTGGAAAAATTAACTGTGGATTATATTTTCAAGTGTAGGTTTGCAAAGATTTCAGGAACGGGTATAATGTCCGATGTTCTTGCTGATTTAATTATAAAAAGAGCCTTTGACGGATTTAAGTTATGTCGGAATACAGGATACGATTTGTGGTATTGGCTATAGCAGTTGTGTTATCGGTTTCGTTGGCTGTCCCGGCCGAGACAGGGCGTTTGGAAAAGGGCCAGGATTTGAAGGCCGTCTCTGCAGATGGTGAGGATAAATTCCTGGTTGCAGTGGCTGAAACGAAGAAGCTCGTCAATGCCGGCCAGACAAAGGCCGCCGAACAGGCCTTCGAGGCACTTAAGAATGACTTTCCGGAGATTGCCGGGCCCGATTTGGGTCTCTTTATCAAGGCTGAAATATATTATTGCAAAGGGCATTTTACCAAGGCCGTCAGGAATTATAACAAGCTGCTTACCGAATATCCTAAAAGCAGATTTTCCGAGGCCGCACTGGACAGGCAGTTTGCGATAGGAACGGCCTATCTGGGCGGCAAAAAAAAGACACTGCTCGGTATATTCAAGATTAGAGGATATGCCGAGGGTGTCAGAATTATGGAAAAAATTACGGACAGGGTCGGTATCGATACGCAATTGGGTATAAAGGCATCTGTCGCCGTGGCTGAAAGCTACGAAAAAAGGGAAAAATATAACGAAGCATATCTCAAATGGTGGGAGATATCATTGGAATGGGAAACAGGATTGGTCGGCAGGGATGCATTGCTTGGTATGGCCCGGTGTAAATATGCCGTATATAACAAGCATCCGGAGCATAAAAGGCCTTTTTATGACGCCTCATGCCTGATCAATGCAAAAAGCTATTACGGAAGATTCAAATTACTATATCCTAAAGATGCCAAAGAAATCGGCGTTGACAAGATACTGGATGAGATTGATGAGCAGTTGGCCTACAAACAACTTACCATAGCCCGGTATTATCAGGCGACTGGAAATATGCAGTCTGCGAATCTTTATTATGATATGGTAGTAAGCGATTGGCCGGAAAGTAAGGCGGCAAAAGAGGCAAAGGAAATGCTTGTCAAAAAATGAGCTTTTGCGGGATGACCATCAGGCGCTTTCTGAAGATGAAGAAAGAAAATCTAAAATACGTGTGCATAAGCTATATTTCCTCGTTCGCACTTATGCTCTTGTTTTCTTGTGCTGTCTGTTTAACCCTTTGTGGATGTGGCGGGATGGCCGGCTATTCGAATGAGTCAATGTTTCCCGATGAAGTCGACAGCGTTTGTCTGGAGATGTTTGACAACCGAACCTTTCGACGGGGAGTGGAGTACGAGCTGTCCGATGCCCTGGCCAAGCGTATTGAGCTCGATACGCCTTACAAGATAATCTCCGATTCGGACCGCGCCGATACCGTGATGGACGGCCAGATAGTATCGATATCGCAATTGTCGCTCAGCACCGATCGCGATGTTGGTTCGGTTCTGGAAAGAGAAGTGGAGCTCCGGGCGGTTGTTAACTGGAAAAATCTAAAGACGGGACAATTAATGATAGATCACGTTATTGTTAGTGCTTCAGCAAGCTATTCGAGATATCAGAAGCAGGATTTTAAGTACGCTTCAACGCTTGCAGCAAACAATCTGGCACGAAAAATCGTAGAACTTATGGAAAATAAATGGTAGAATCTTAATTCTAAACATAAAGTACAGAATATTAAATTATGGCAGATAATCAAGATAATAAACCTGGTTTGCCGCGTCGCGGCATGCAAAACAGGCAGGGCAAAAAGCCGCCGTTGCCGCGCTATAAGCGAGGTCCGTTCAGCTACCTTATAATTGCAATCGCGATATTCATGATAATGATGATGCTGCAGCAGTGGCAGAGAGTCGACAAGATAAGCCTGGACGAATTTAAGTTGCATCTTGGGCAGGGGGACATCGAAAGTGTTATTGTAAAGGACACTGAGATAACGGGCCAGTTCACCGAGGGATTTTTCGACAGCCAGCAGGGCAAGAGTAAAAAGTCTTTTGTCGTCAATTACACTCCCGATGTGCACGGCAAGTGGCTCGGTGAGTTGCTTGATGAAAGTGGTGTCAAACAGGAGTCGGCGCCGCAGCGCATCTGGCTTATTATGCTGATGCAGTGGGTCTTGCCGCTGCTTTTATTGATTGGATTTTTCTACTTTTTCTTTGCCCGGAACCTTCGCAGTGGTGCCGGTGGAATGCTGATGTCGTTCGGTCGCAGCAAACATCGACTCCAGGGTAAAGACAAGGCCAAAGTAACATTCGAGGACGTGGCCGGCGTGGACGAGGCGAAGGAAGAAGTTGCTGAAATCATCGAATTTTTGAAAAACCCGAAAAAATTCCAGAGGCTGGGCGGCCGGATCCCTCGCGGAGTTTTGCTCGTAGGCCCCCCCGGATGCGGAAAGACACTGCTGGCCAAAGCCATTGCAGGCCAGGCGGATGTGCCGTTTTTCAGTATCTCCGGCAGTGATTTTGTCGAGATGTTCGTCGGAGTCGGGGCATCGCGAGTGCGAGATTTGTTCAAGCAGGCAAAAGAAAATTCGCCCTGTATCATTTTCCTTGACGAAGTCGATGCAATCGGGCGAAAACGCGGTGCCGGTTTTGTCGGCGGCGGGCATGATGAACGTGAACAAACGCTCAACGCCATCCTGGTCGAGATGGACGGG
This sequence comes from Phycisphaerales bacterium, assembly GCA_003533825.1. Taxonomy (GTDB): domain Bacteria; phylum Planctomycetota; class Phycisphaerae; order Sedimentisphaerales; family Anaerobacaceae; genus JAFGPJ01. Next base: position 1,383 of record DQCG01000532.1, on the reverse strand, counting down.
TTCGATACGAACGATCAGGTAATTGTGATAGCGGCGACAAACCGTGCCGATATTTTGGACCATGCGCTGACGCGGCCGGGACGGTTCGACAGGCAAATATTCGTGCCGCTGCCGGACTTAAAGGGGCGGGTCGAGATTCTGCAAGTCCATGCCAAAAAAGTAAAAATTGGTCCCGATTCCAGCCTGGAGAGACTGGCACGCGGGACGCCGATGTTCAGCGGAGCGGACCTGGCGGCGATTATTAACGAAGCCGCCCTGGCGGCGACAATGGCCAACAAGGACAATATCGAAATGGCCGATCTGGAAGAAGCTCGTGACAAGGTCCGGTGGGGAAGGGCAAAAAAGAGCAGGGTTATCGACCAGAAGGAAAAAGAAATTACCGCTTATCACGAAGCCGGCCATACACTCGTGCAGTCGCTGCTGGAAGATGCGGACCCGCTGCACAAGGTAAGCATCATTCCACGCGGGCCGATGGGCGGAGCAACTTTCGCTCTGCCGGAAAAAGACAGAACCATATTTACGAAAAGATATTGCATGGCACTTTTGCAGGTGTGCTTCGGCGGCAGAATTGCGGAAGAAATATTCTGCGATGATATATCCAGCGGCGCCCAATCGGATATTCAGCAGGCGACTAATATCTCAAAGCAGATGGTTTTGACATGGGGCATGAGTAAGGACCTTGGCCCGATCAGCTACGGACCGGATTTGGGTATAAAGGACATGGTATACCCGATGCCGGCCGAGAAAGAGTATTCCGAAAGAACGGCCGAAGCAATCGACAGCGAGATAAAAGGCATTACAGACGAGGCGTATACAAAAGCAAGAGAATTGATTGAAGCAAACAAAGGCAAACTCGAGAACATAGCGAAGGCCCTGCTGAAATATGAAACCCTCGATTCGGACGAGGTGGAATTAATCCTGGGAGGCGGCCTGTTGAACAAGCCCACCGTCGCCGATTTGCTGATTGCCGAGCAAGCCAAAAACAACCAGCCGAAGCAGAAATCCACAGGACAGCAAGAACAGTCGGCTGACTAACATTATTCTTATTCAAATTGTTTCTGAACTCTTATGCGGGAACGAACTGCCGGGATATCGAAAGCTAAGCTGCGTGCAGGCATAATATCTGCGATCTGCGTGCTCGTGAATGCGTGTTGTGCCTGGGGCCAAAACCCGGGCGAACCTGATTCGATAGCTTCCGGCAATGCACCCGCCGGGATTGAGCTGGCCAGATACGAGGATGAATCTTCATCGGCCCGAATCGAGCCCGCTCGAATGGGCCGGCAAGACGGCATAGCAGTCGTATTCACCGGAACTCGCGACCTCCACTACTATGCAAATCCGAAAACCGCGACCGCGCCTGGCTTCGAGTTGAAGGTCGGGGCC
>DQCG01000461.1 GCA_003533825.1 Phycisphaerales bacterium | reverse complement strand
CTGGACAAGATATAATCATGCCACTTTCTGAATCGGATCGCAAACATTTCTCCGGACTTGGACAGGTAATATTGATAATCGGCGACTGGACACACTCTTTGTGTTAAGAAGAAATATGAAAAAACTTGGCATAGCTTCATCTCGACCTTACAATAATAGTGGTAGCAATTGACAACACGAGGCAAAGATGACATTGACATTTCAGAATACCCAAAAAGACACAGTAAGTAATGCGGGAACCAAGCTTGATGAACCTCGTGATGTACTCATGTATAAACAGATCCGTATGGTGCTGTTAGGTCTTTTCATTACTCAAATCGTAATGCAGCCTGCCTTGGGATTGGCATGGTTACTCGAGACCAACGGTGGTTGGCAAAAGTACAAGAACAATCCTGTACTCGGCGGCAAACTTGGAACTTGTTTTGACGTTGCAGTGTTGCAGGACGAGGGCGTTTACAAGATGTATTTTTCCTGGCGCCCCAAACGTTCCCTAGCACTGGTCGAGAGTGCTGACGGGATCAATTGGAGTGAACCTAGGATTGTGCTGGAGCCTAGTGACTCGGGCTGGGAGGAGAGGATAAATCGTCCAGGAATCGTCAAGCGTGATGGCATGTACCACATGTGGTATACAGGCCAGACACGTAAACAGTCCTATATTGGCTATGTTACCAGTAAGAATGGTGTACAGTGGAAACGTATCGGTGACAAGCCCGTACTCTCGCCCGAGGAGCCGTGGGAAAAAGTGGCGGTCATGTGTCCGCACGTGATATGGGATGAGGAAACAGGGTTGTACCGCATGTGGTACTCGGCCGGTGATCAATACGAACCTAATGCCATTGGCTACGCCACCAGCCAAAACGGCATGCACTGGCAGCGTTGGGACTCGAATCCAATATTCCATCCTGATCCTAAGAAAGACTGGGAGAAGCATAAGGTGACCGCCTGCCAGGTAGTGCATCACGGTGATTGGTATATCATGTTCTATATCGGTTTCTCCGACGAACATACCGCACACATCGGCCTGGCGCGCTCACGTAACGGTATCACCGGATGGGAGCGTCACCCGGCTAATCCCATCATTGCCCCGGGCAAAGAGACTTGGGACGCCAATGCCTGCTACAAACCCTATGCTATCTACGACAGGCAGAGCGATCGCTGGCTTCTCTGGTACAACGGTCGCCGTAAGAGGAGCGAACAGATCGGTTTGGCCTTTCATGAAGGCGAGGATTTGGATTGGGGTCCATTGCGACACGAAACGAAATCGAGGCACGGACCGCTTATACTGATACACAAACCGTTGAAAAGCTACATCAACCGATTCAATCAGAATGAACAGGAACTCTATGCCCAGTACAAAATACGATAAAGGAAAAGAACTGAGGGTGTTTTCTGATGGTCAAGAAATCGCTACAGTATACAATCTCAGTGAACTGAACGGTGAACTACCAAGAGGTGATATAGACCAGAAGCCTTAGGAGAAAAGGCCATCATCATAACAGTGCGAAGAAGTAATGCTGAAACGACTTCTACAACTCATCAATCCGGTGACGTTAGTGCTCCTTTGCGTTGGTTCAGGTGCTGCGCAGATTGAGCCCTACGCTCAGAATCCAAGCTATTGGCAATACAACGGACGACCAATTCTTCTATTCGGCGGTTCAGACCGCGACAACATCTTCCAGTGGGCAGATGATGGTACGAAGCTGACAGACCATCTGGATCTGCTCCGCTCGTGCGGCGGCAATTATATCCGTTGTACCCTGAGTTCGCGGGAGTATACACTGGAAGGATATCGCTGGGACCTGCTGCCCTATCCGTTTGCGAAGATCGACGGAAAATATGACCTACGCCAGTGGAACGAGGAGTATTGGAACAGACTCCGTACGTTCCTGTGCGAGACGAAGACACGGGGCATTATCGTTCAAATGGAACTCTGGGATCGCTGGAACGAGAGCGGTGATTCTCGGAAGGCACGCTTCGGCTGGTACGACTCGCCGTGGAACCCGAACAACAACAGTACCTACGACTGGGCGAACTCTCCGCTCTTGAAGCCTGGCATGACCGATTTCTACAACGCCTTCCATTACGCTGCCGTTACGAACGATCCGGTATTGTTGCCACTGCAGCAGCGTTTCGTCGAAAAGGTGGTCGATGAGGTCATCGACAACGGCAACGACCACGTCCTGTTTCAGGTGGACAACGAAAGCGGCATTGGCAACGAGACGCTGGAGCCTGATCCGTATTGGGCCCGGTTCGTGAGGCATTATGCCAAGTCCAAAGGTGTTTCTGATATCTTCGTATGCTCTTCCCGGCGTTTCCACGGACCGACTCCATATAAGACGACGACGTTTCAGGACTGGGATAATCCCGAGGTGCGCGTACCGCTGCTGAACGCGGCATTCAACTTCAGCGACATTTCCCAGAACAACGGTACCAGCGGCCAGACACAATATGATAATATCCTTTGGTATCGCTCCCGAGTACTCTCGCACGGCGCACGTCCCATCAACAACGTGAAGTGTTACCATTTCAATTGGCCGATTGGAAGCAGCTTCGGGAAAGATCGGACGTCGCCGACCGACACCGAGGCAGGTGCGAAGTTCTGGCGTGCTGTATTCGCCGGTTCGGCTGGCATCCGCTTCCACCGACACACGCCGACCCGACCCGCCGGCTTGCGTGAAGGATTTGGCCTGACGCCCGAGGGCCAAAGACATCTGCGTAGTATGCGGGAGTTTCTGGATGCAGTTCACATCTTCCGCATGAATCCTCGCAACGATCTGCTGTCGCAGCGCGTTACCAATGAGGCCTACTGTCTGGCCGAACCAGGGCTGCAGTATGCCGTTTTCTTCACTGGCGACGGTGACAGCTGCGTAGAAATCGAGTTGATCGACTCGAGGCACTTATTTGAGTTACGGTGGCTGGACTTAGCAACAAGTTACTGGGTCAAGAGAGCCACGATTTCGAGCCACCGAGACTACATACTAAGGGCGCCCGGCAGCGGGCATTGGGTTGCCGTGCTGATAGGAACTTGTCTTATTGAGTGACTCTATCTAAAATTCACAATCTATAGAGATGGGAGGCATGTAATGGAACACCAATCATTATTTCTGCCAACAGTTACGGATTGGAATCAGAATTCCTTGATATTGCTGTTATTTGCCGGACTATTGCTGATGTTGCCAGTTAAAGGTGCTCACGGCGAGTTGTATGTCTCCCCTGATGGCGATGATGGCAATCCTGGCACCCAAAGTCAGCCATTGCGAACGCTACAAGGTGCACGGGACCGGATTCGCAATATGGACAAAAACGGGCCCCAGGATATCTTGGTGCTGTTCAAGGCCGGCAATTACTTCATCGACAATACTGTCCGCTTTGGAAGGGAAGACTCGGGTTCCAGCGGCAGTCGAGTCATCTACAAGAATTGGAATGAAAAAGGTAGCGCCCATTTCATTGGTGGCCGGGCGCTGACTGCGTGGAAGGACGAGGGCGGAGGCATCTACAGTGCCCAGCTCGATCAGGACGCCTACGCACTTTTTGAAAACGACCAACCCGCCGTCATGGCCAGAGAACCCGATGAAGGTTATCATGAATTTGAATCCGTCATTGACTTCAACCATCTAAAATTTAGAGAGGCCGACTACTGCCGTTTCGATTACCAGGGTGCGGCCGTGCGTTTGTGGGCACATTGGATACCCGGAAAGATTTCGATTCAAGACATTGATTTCGAAAAGCGTATCATTACACTTGACCAGCCGTACGCCGGGAATCTCAAAGGCACTGTATGGGACGATGATTGGGCTGCACGTACCCGTACCCGTTTCTATATCTATAATTCCAAATCTTTCATGGATAAGCCTGGTGAGTTCTACATGGACCCCACATCGCATAAACTTTATTACAGACCACGTCGCACGCCGATCGAAAGGCAGGCCATTATTGCCTCGACCATGGATTGGTTGATTGACATTGACGGCGCAAGCGATATTCAATTCCAGGGCCTTACATTTAAAGTTTGTAATGGCCTGTTAGAGGTCATCCCCAGTCTTCCACTTGATTCGAACATCAGGGGAGGATTGATTCATCTGGGTGAAGCACGCAACATCGTCATTAAATACTGTCGTTTTCTTAATTCCGGGCAGAATGGTGTGATTGTCGAGGGTGATATAGAGAAGTGTGTGATCTATGGAAATCTAATCACCCAAACAGTAAGCGGCGGCGTGCGTTTTGTGGGCGGCAATAATCGGGACAATATCATTGAGAATAACTATGTGCATCATGTAGGAGAAGGGATCTATGTCCGCAACAGTGTCGGCGACTTGATTCGACACAATCTCATCCATGATGTCGATGAGAATGGATTCAAATCTCTTTACGTAGAACGACAGACTGTCAGTTACAATGACATTTCGCGCGTCGGGCTGGATGGTACAGACAGTGATGCGGCAGGAATCTATACCAACTGTACCGCCGGGGGGCCGGACGGTGGACATGTCACGATTGATCACAACCTGCTTCACGACATGTCTCACAATCGCTATCCAGGTTATCCTGCTGCCGCGATTTACCTGGATCTGGACGGTGTATATAACTGCACCGTGACAAATAATATCATTTACAATATCGATCACAAGTTTGGAGTGCATGTCCGCGGGCCGAATCACGTCGTCCGCAACAACATCATCGATTTTGACGGACCGGATCTGCTATCGCCATTCACTGTCGTCGCAGGTAGTCGACGCGCCAACGTAGCGGTGAATAAACCGCCTATCTGGAATCACCATTATACTTTTGAGAACAATATTGTCTGGTCGTCTTCCGGATCAATCTTTCGAATCGGCGGTCAACCAAATCAGCATACGTTCAAGCACGTGGATAATAATGTGTACTACAACTCGAAAGAACACTACACCTTTGCAAAGATGTCGTTGAAAGACTGGCATCGTATGGGATTCGATAGCCACACGAATTTTGCCGATCCATTGTTTGTGGACCGGGAGAATCACGATTATAGCCTCAAGCCCGATTCGCCGGCTCTAACACTGGGATTTGAGAACATTGACACCAGCAGGATCGGCCTGAAAAGGGATTTTCCATACAAAAATGGTGGGTGATTTTTTATGGAACACAGGCAGGATTGATTGAGACTTCGACCAGTCAGGTTGCAAAGTGGCAAGCAAAACTGCCTCAAACAGAAGCGGTGGAAGAGTGACACATCACCAACAAAATGGGCCAATTTTGACTCGCAAAACCGGTCGAGTAGATGTACTATAGCCCTACCCCATTTACACCTCTACTATGGATTAGTCCGACTAAATCAATGCCGTTCTTTTCAGGCATTTTCAGATCAGTAATAAGTAAATCGCACTTTTTGGAACGCAACCGTGCAAGACATTCGATCGGATTACTAAAGCAGCTCACTTTCAAGTTTGAATCTTCCAGTGTTTCCTTTCCGACTAACCTTATCTTAAAGAGAAGATTTCCACTTTCGTATTATTCGGTAAAGATATTTACTTACATCCTATATACAAAAAGCCGGACAATTTGCACAATCTATAATAGTATTTTACGAATGAGTGCAGATTTTGGCAAGGAGTGTATAGGAGTGTTTCGATAAAGTTATATATGAGAAAACCAGATTAAATCAGAAAAATATCTACCTCACCATGTAACCTTTTCTGCAGTTTCCGTAAGTATATAGTGTGTCAAAAACACTTAAATGAAAATTCTGAAAAATTAGAATAGAAACAAGATAGATAATCGGGCTATTTGGGATACCACATAAAATTGATTAGGAGTAAAAATGGAAAATAAAAAGAATATCACCCCAATTGTATTTTTGGTCATTCTGTATTTAAATAACTACATATACCCTTGTACCACTTTTTGTCTAAAAGCCAATAAAGATATCATATTCGGCAGAAATTTTGATTTCTTTGTTGGTTTTGGCTACGTAACAATAAATAAAAGAAACATCACAAAAACTGAGACTGTAGCATCATTAC
>DQCG01000451.1:2682-3573 GCA_003533825.1 Phycisphaerales bacterium | reverse complement strand
CTTCCACTGCCTTCTTAACGTACGAACATAATGTGCGAAACGGCCGCTGTCGCCGTACTGAACGGTCACAAGCACACGGCCGGAACCTGTTTCCGCTTCGAGCTTGATCTCCGCTATGCGCGGAAAATCACTGCCGATTTCGTATCGATCTTCGCCCGGCGGCGTTCCCATTTTGTGAAACCAGACCTGCTGGTAAAAATCCATATCTTCGGCCGGCCGCTCGCCCGCACGGGGATATCGAGTGTAGTAGAAACCTTTCCCATCCGGCGTCCAGGCAAGATCGCCCCCGGCGGTGCCGCCGTTGACGCGGGCGATAACCTCTCCGATTTGCTCGCCGGTCTTTACGCTGTAAACGTGCACATCACCGCTTTCCGAGCCGCCGACCGAAAGCGAAACCGCAACAAGGCTGCCGTCCGGTGAAGGCACGTAAAAATCGATAGATGTCGATGCTCCGGGATCGATTTTCACCAGGTCAACTATAATTCGCTCAGACTGCGGCTCCTGAGCCGAGGGCATCACAACGAGCAGCGGCTGCTCCAGCGGCGGCTGCCGCTTCATCGCGAACAGTTTTCCTTCACGCCGGCAAAGCGAGTAATAACTAACCGATTGGGCCGTCAGTATCTTCGTAACCTGCTCGCGCAGCTCTTCGACGCCGGGCAGGTTGTCCAGCTTCTTTCGAGCATAAGCGTTCTGCTCGTCGCTCCAGGATTGTACCCGCTGGTCATCCCAATCTTCGAGCCACTGATACTGATCAACTACTTTCACGCCGTGATATTCGTTTACAACTGCTGCCTTGGGAGTTTGAGGCGGCCCATATACAGAACAACCCGCAAGAAATGTCAGTAGAACAAGCAAAAGTTTTGCTTTGCGCATTACCAGCTCCTTTCATTC
>DQCG01000451.1:0-2605 GCA_003533825.1 Phycisphaerales bacterium | reverse complement strand
CCAAATCTCAAGGACGGCGGCACTCGACCTGAAATCTGCATTTTCCAGTTGAACTGCGAGCCAATATAATATAGAATAAAACAATAAACCATACTGGAAACGAAGCCATGAGGAAATTACAGGCATTCACTCTTATAGAGCTACTCGTTGTTATCGCCATCATTGCGGTTCTGATGGGGATTTTGATGCCCGCCCTCAAAAAAGCGAAAAACCAGGCCCAAAGCTCTGCCTGCCAGGGCAACCTCAAAAACTTCACTCTCGCGGTACAAATGTACGCCCAGGACAACGATGACAGGTTCTGCCATCCCGCCAGTTGTTATTTCTCCCGGCTCGATCCATACCCCGGCGAAGCGGGCGACCGGTGGAAGCGCTGGTGCAATGGAAATGTGTACCTGAGAGAGCATCCGGAATACGCCAGCGAATTCTTTACATACCTGTCCGAAGCGCGGGCGCTCATCTGCCCGACGTTTAAACGCCTGGCCAAAAGCACGCGCTTCCACTCGGACTTTGCAGATGAGAGTGACGGCGTGGAAAATTATATGCCCTGGTACAACTACAGCATGAACGCCTATCTCGGCATGAAGGATGGCGAGTGGGGCGTGCTCAAGGTCCTGAATGTTAAAAACTCCGCACAGGTTTTTTCCTTTGCCGACGAGGGCTGCCTGGTAAAACCGAGCTATTTCAGGCAGGGATTAAACGACACAGCCCTGTTCCCCGTCTGGCCGACGAGCGAAGCACCAAGCTGGGTACAGAATGCCGGCGGCAGCAAATGGAACGTCAGGCCCGGCCCCGCCGCCGAAGGCGGCCTCGGCGAGTTCACCGACGTCATCGCCGGCTTTCACAACGCCCCTACGGGTGACCCCATAGGAGGCAAGGGAAACGCGGCCTTTCTCGACGGCCACGTTTCCGCACACTCATTCGAAGAATCATTCGCCCTGGCCTGGCCTTATTGAAACCAATACTACAGGACCGCTTGAGTATGGTCCGCACAAACAGAAATCAATTGATCGCAAACATTGTCACCGCATCCTGGTCTTTGATGAAGATACGGTTGCCCGCAATCACCGGGTACGCGTAGATCGGCGTCTCAGACACCTTGATTTTTGCCAGTTCGGAATATTCCTTGTAACTTGGCTTAAAGACAATCAATTCGGAATCGTTGGTCAGAAGCGCCAGACAGGAACCTGCACCGACAATGGACCCAAATCCACGGCTGCTGCGAGCCGTAGCGTCGGTCCAGGCCGTCCGTCCGGTCTGTGCGTTGATGCAGTAAAGATTGTTTCCGTTGGACAGACCGAACAGCAGACCGTCCCTGAGTACCGGCGTGTTGAACTGCGGGGCAAGCTCGGCATTGCTCCAGAGCTCGTTGGCGACAAAGCCATCGCCCTGTTTCTCGACCTTTACCGCCTTGGTACCTCTACCGGCTCCTGTGTAAATAACCGTCTGACCATCGACTATCGCTGTGGCGGGATTGTATGCTCTCCTTGCCGGCGCGAACGGCAGTTGCCACAAAAGTTTGCTTCATCCGGTTAATGAGTACATGGAACGAACAGTTTGGGGCTTTGGAGTTGGTTCGAGAGAAAAATCGTTTGGGCAGAGGCTCCAATTTGGGCAGCCAGGGGGGAAATTTGAGCCTCTGGGGCCCCGAACGATTTTTCTCGGTCGTCGGGATCGCCATTGATATACCCATTATTCGGAAGAGCCAAAAGTTTGCCATCGGCCACGCCTGACGTGTTAACACCATTTAGCCCAAACCCGGAGATTTTGTCCTAAGCTTTTATGAAACAAATGGTTACGGAGTAAAGTAATTGTAGATATCCCGGATTTTCTCTTCGGTCAGGGCATACCCATAGAGTCGCACCTCGTCGATCAATCCGTCAAAAAATGTCGCATCACCCAGAGCGCCACGCGCCCCGATTGTATACGGATAAGATGTATCGTCCAGAATGCTGCCGGAACCTATCTCCTGAATGTCGTATTGAACTTCGGCACCGTTGCGGTAAAGGCGGGTGCGGTTTGTCGCCCGGCTCCAGGTCATAGCGATATGCTGCCATTTGTTCAATTCGACAGTCCCGCCGACGCTCGCCGAATACGCATGCGAGCCGATGTAGCGTATTCGTCCGTTTAGCGTTCGTTCGGCGCCCTCGGCGTACATCCGCTTGTCACCATCCCCCTTGTCCAGCACGTGCCAGTGAAAATCGGCGTGAGGGTAAATCCAGGCGGTCATAGTCACGGCATCCAGATTGTCCAGGCCGGGATTCGCCTCAATCTCAACGTAGTCGTCGCGCCCGTCGAAATCCAACGCATAGCCGATTGTCACGGGCTTCCTTGCCGGGCCGACGATAGTCCCATTGTTGCCGGAGCTGGAACTATCTATCGCTATATTTCCACGTCCCTCATCGAATTTCCAATAGCCAAGCAGGTCGGCCCTGACGCTGGGCTCAGGCGTTTTGACTTGAAGAGTCTCTGACAGAGACGATTCTTTTAACGCTGTGTCATAGGTTGAGACATTATACGCATAGCCAGTAGCGGGTTCGACCGTCTTATCAAAAAATGAATTCGTCTGTGAGAATCCCAAAAGAGCGCCATCCCGATAGATTTTATA
>DQCG01000253.1:2316-12253 GCA_003533825.1 Phycisphaerales bacterium | reverse complement strand
CTTTGTCCCGGCACGTCCGCTGCGCCGGGTGTCATGTCGGTACATTGGCCAGTCAGACTTCTTTTGTGTTTCGTTTCTCGTAACTCGTATTTTATTGTAGGCTGGCCCTCGCTGAAAGCGCTCGGCATCCGACAGTGCGGGCAGTTTCTTCTTTGCCGCCGGGGCCAGTACGTTGAATCCGTCCAGCTTCGATTGATAGTAGCATGCGCACGCGTTCGGGGTGGCGTAAATCAGGCCGTTGCAGGGCATCATGCCGTAGAAACAGCCGCCGCGAACCCAATGGTGGATTTCCCACTCTTTTGTGCGCGGATTTATAAACTCTGTGCCGATCCATGAGGGCATGAGGTATTTTTCCGTAGCTTTGCTCGGATAGCACCGCTGGTGCATAACGGCGAAGGGTTCTACATCGGGGGAGAACTCGCGGTTTATATCGCCCGTATGCGGATCCCGGCCTGTGAACATGCCGGTAGAACGAGGCCTGGCGCTGGCAATGTCACCCGACCAGACGAGATTGTCGATAACGAATATGTCCTCGGGGCAGAAGTGTCCGGAAGGATGAAGTTTGGACGACCAGAGTTGTTTGCCGTCACTGACAGAGAGTGTTACAAGAGAGCGTTTTTGCCCTGAAAAGAGAACCACGTCTTTGTACATAACAGTCGAAGGCGACCAGCCGGTTGGGATAAGAGTGCTGCGCTGAACGGGTGTTCGCCAGAGTTGATTGCCAGTGCCGGTTTCGATGCACACGACGGCTTCTCCATCGTGAAAGACCACTCGATGATCGTCGGCAGCGAGTGACATCGGCACGATCCTGCTCTCGTGCTTCCAGAGGATCTCGCCTGTCCCGGCGTCGACAGCCGTCAGCTCGTCGATTGTTGCATCCCAGCCCCATCGCTTGCTTGCCCGGTCGCGCTCGGACCAGCAGTTAGCATTTTCCTGCTTGTAATCGACCCGTTCGCGGTCGGGATTAACAACCAGAAACAATACGCCGTTCGTGGAAATGAGTTCCTCGACGGTTTTGGTGCCCTCGTATGTGCGAATCGTCTTTCCCGTTGCCGCGTCGATAGCGCTCAGCGGGGCATCGATGCCGATTGTCGTATAGACCTCGTCGCCGATTGCGATAAGCCGCCGCGTAAGTCTCGCCGGGCCGCTCTTGAGCGGGAACAAATGGTTGTACCACTCCGGCAGCTCGCGTTTCCACAGAATGGTCCCGTTGAAGGCGTCCCGCGCAATCAGGGTCCATTTAGGCGGAAGCTGGATGGAGTCTCTCGGCCCTTCATCTATGATGTAAAAGATTCGCCCGTTCGCCGAGACCAGCGCATTGAGACTCGCCGAATGTTCGTGACTTCTCGCCCATTTGGGGCTGCCGACCCACTGCATCCGTCGGGGCGGGCCGACCACCGAATCATGCGCGACGGCGTTGCCGCTGGCGTCGTGCAGGTAGTGGGTCCATTCGTCGATCTCTTTGGGGCGGGGCTTGACGGTTTTCTGCCACTGGCCTGCCTGCTTGATGCAGGCTACACCTTTAGGCGCCAGGACCCGCATAACCTCGGCCATTGGAATGTTGCCGAGGTCTTCGCATACAACGAGATTGACGAGGTTGTCGATATACGGAAGCCGGTTGCCCTCAAGTTGGTCGACGGAAACCGTGCCGTAAAGATTGACCGAACGAATATGTTTGCGGGCCTGCTCGATGTTGTCGACATCTTTATCCAGGCCGTGGACGGCGTAGCTTTCGTTTGCGTGAAGCGCCGCTGTCAAACGCCCGTCCCCACAACCGATGTGGACCACGAAACCGCCTTTCACGCCTGTAGCGTCCAAAATGTCCCTGGCTTCCTGTTCGGCCTGCCGGGCGTTTGTTGCTGAAACCGTAAGTGATAACGTCATGAGACAAACGAACGCAGTGGATAATACACGTGCCTTTTTCATGGATATTAACCTTTCAATCTCAAGATATGTAATAGCTCCTTACTTGTACCTAATAAGCACAAACCTATGACAGAGAAATTATAGCCTGATGTACTCATGCTATCAATACATTTATTTTAAGATATATTAAGCTCTTGTGTTTGATTTTTTGACAGCAGGGCCGGTTAATGGTAGCTTATCTGCAAAGTCATGCTGTGCAATGTAAAAGGATACTGCAAGAGCTTCAGTAAATGCTATTTGTTGAGGAACTATGGATTCGATAATCACTATTTCCGCACACGGCGATAATTTTATTTACCTGTACCGGTACAATCAAAGCGATGCGCTTGCAGTCGATCCCAGCGAAAGTTCATTGGTGCTCAGGACATTGCAGGAGCATGGCCTGAGCCTCAGGACGATTCTTATTACGCACCACCATTGGGATCACGTCGCCGGGACTGCCGATTTGAAACAGAAAACCGGCTGCAAAATCATCGGTGCCGATAAACGAAGGATTCCCGGCATCGATTTGGTCGTGGAAGACGGGCGGATTCTGATGATTGCAGACCGCAAAGTCCGTGTGATTGCCACGCCGGGGCATACCCGCACCTCGGTGTGCTATTACATGGAGCCTTCGGCCGGCAACAAAAATGGCATCCTCTGGACAGGTGACACATTGTTCATCGGTGGCTGCGGCAGGCTGCTGGAGTGCGATGCAAACACAATGTGGAAATCGCTGCAAAGGCTGGCATCATTGCCGGAAGATACACTTGTTTACTGCGGCCATGATTACACGCTGGAGAATTATGAATTTGCTTCCGACATCGAGCCCGGTAATCAAGATGTCAAAGAGCGCCTCGACCAAATCAGGCAGATACTCAGGCAGGGTAGATTGACGGTCCCTTCAAGTATATTAAAGGAAAGAACTATGAATTGTTTCCTGCGTGCCGGCACACCTGAAATGAAGGCGGCTCTTGGTATGCCGGCGGCAAAGGCGGTGGAGGTCTTCGCGGAACTTCGCCGGCGCAAAGATGTCTTTTAAATTGGCAATTAATTTGGTATACTTCAGCTTTAAAATAGAACATGTTAAGGAGCAGCATTATGCTTGTAGTTCACGTATTCGTCCACGTTAAGCCCGATCAGGCCGAAGCCTTTGAGACGGCGGCACTTGAGAATGCTCGTAACAGCATCATGGAGCCGGGCATCGCCCGATTCGACGTAATCCGGCGGCAGGATGACCCGACTCGTTTTGTGCTGGTAGAAGTCTATCGTACATCCGAAGACCCGGCCAGGCACAAGGAGACGGCGCATTACCAGAAATGGCGTGACACCGTGGCCGGCATGATGGCCGAACCCCGCACGAGTATCAAATATACGAACGTGTTTCCCGATGAGCAGGGCTGGGACTATTCAGAATGAGATTCGAATTCGCAACAGCAACGCGCATCATATTCGGCCCCGGAACCATCTCGGAAGCAGCGTCGTTATCCGGCGAGTTTGGCAAACGTGCTTTTGTTGTCACGGGTCGTACCGTCGAACGGGCGGGGCCGCTTCTTGAGCGACTCGACAAACAGGGAATTAACTACGTGACATTCAACGTGTCCGGCGAGCCGACCACGACTATTGCAACCGCGGCGGTACAGGCGGCCCGCAAGGCCGGATGTGACCTTGTAATCAGTATCGGCGGCGGCAGCGTTCTCGATACCGGCAAAGTTGTTGCCGCAATGCTTAACAACACCGGCGAGCTGGAGGATTACCTGGAGGTGGTCGGCGCCGGCAGGCCGCTCAAACAGAGTGCCGCACCGCATATTGCGATTCCGACTACCGCGGGAACCGGTGCCGAGGTCACTCACAACGCCGTACTGAGCGTGCCCGAACACAGGGTCAAGGTCAGCATGCGGAGTCCTTTTATGCTGCCACGCCTGGCCGTGGTCGATCCTGTCTTGACTCATTCGATGCCGCCCTCGGTAACAGCCGGCACGGGTCTGGATGCGCTGACGCAACTGCTCGAGGTTTACGTTTCCGTCCAGGCGAATCCGCTGACGGACGGTATCTGCCGTCAGGGCCTTCTGTGTGCCGGGCGTTCTCTCCGCCGGGCTTATGAAGACGGTGACGATCATGACGCACGCGAAGATATGGCGATGGCAAGCCTCTTTAGCGGACTGGGCCTTGCGAACGCGAAACTGGGGGCCGTGCACGGTTTCGCCGGTCCTTTGGGCGGGATGTATCCGGCTCCTCACGGCGTCATTTGCGCCCGGCTTCTGCCGTTTGTCATGGAGGCGAACGTTAAGGCTTTGCAACAACGAGATGCATTTTCGCCGGTACTGGCGAAGTACGACGAGGCGGCCCGGCTCCTGACCGGCAGCAGTTCGGCGAAGGCGGCCGACGCAGTGACATGGGCGCGTGAACTTTGCATGGCGCTGAAAGTGCCGTCACTGATCCGCTTCGGTATAAAAACGCAGGACTTCGAAACTATAGTTGCGAAAGCCAAAAAATCGAGCAGCATGAAAGGCAATCCGGCCGAGCTGACCGACGATGAATTGCTCAACATCATCAGAGCAGCAAATAGCCGGACGGCATAAACCATATTCCGATTACGATAAGGATGAGCTGTCAAAATGAAGGTCGATATTCACTACGGCGACGGTATCGTGTCACTTCAGATTCCCGAAACAAACGTCACGCACATAATCCGGCCGTGGCAGGATGAAGGACAGGCGGATAACCAAGCGATTCTTCAGCAGGCAGTGACCGGCTCGGATATCGAGGACTTTCGGAAAGTGATTGC
Source organism: Phycisphaerales bacterium (assembly GCA_003533825.1). Classification (GTDB taxonomy): domain Bacteria; phylum Planctomycetota; class Phycisphaerae; order Sedimentisphaerales; family Anaerobacaceae; genus JAFGPJ01. The sequence continues at coordinate 7,560 of DQCG01000253.1, read as the reverse complement.
CGGCAGACGCCTCTGCGTCCTGCTGGACGACGGCACGCGCGATGTGCCGTTCGGGGATATATTCGAGCAGTTATTTGCCGCACTTCGGACAAGCTCATTCGTGCGATTCCTTATATGTACCGGAACGCACGAGCCGGCGACCCCGCAAAACGGCAGAATCACCGAACAAATTGAAAAGGCTGCCGCCAAAGCACAAATCAACAATTTTGAAATCCACGCCCACGATTGCGATCGCGCCGAATTTACCGAAGCCGGCGCCACGTCACACGGCACCGAGATCATCAGTAACATTCTGGCTGACGATGCGGACGTTTTCCTTGTGCTCTCGGATGTCAAGGTTCATTACTTCGCCGGCTATTCGAATCCCATAAAGAACTTCGTGCCGGGGATATGTGCCTTTCTAACGGCCGAGCAGAATCACAGCCTGGCACTCGATGATAAATCGACGTTCGGTGTTCATCCCTGGCATCCGGACGGTGACAGGAGGAATAATCCCCTGGCCTCCGACCAGCTCGAAGGGATGCGGCTAATTGTCAAAGAGCGGCCCGTCTTTACACTGATTACAATCACCACATCGGGGCAAATTCGATGGGCAAGGTTCGGGCCCGTCGAGCCGGTCAGCGCCGAAGCCTTTGCGACGGTCGATCAGTGTAATACGCACACTATCAGTCCGGCAGGGCGGCTCATCGTGTCTCCCGGCGGCCTGCCGAACGATGTCGACCTCTACATCGCCCAGAGGGCACTTGAGCTGACAAAGGAGGCCGTGACGGATGGCGGCGAGATTCTCTTCCTGGCGGCATGCCCAAACGGTATCGGCGAGGAAAAGACGATGGAAAACTTCTACCATCGGCTCACCAAACCCGTCGACGAGATATTAAATTCTATTGAGACCGAATACAAGCTGTACAGCCACAAGTCGTACAAGTTCGCCCAATTGATCCGGCGATTAAAGCAAATTCATATATACTCGCAGATACCCGATGACATCGTTCGGGCGGCACATTTATACCCGACACACCAGCCGCAGGCAGTCGTAGACAACTGGCTCGCCGAGCAGCCTGATACCAAAATCACAGTCGTCGACGGGGCGAACAAGATTGCTTTATATAAAGCATCTTAAAAAGCTCTAACATGACAATTGTAGGGTCGGGCTAGGTCCCACCACCCAAGGATCGGTGGGCTAAGGCCCGTACGTGTTTAGCCAGGGCAAAGCCATCCCCATCCCGATAAACGACAATCAGGATGAGGCTGCCACCCAATAGAATTGATGGAAAACGGGTGGCAGTCTCAAGCGCAGCCTGGGGATGGTCGCGAATACCAGAAGCTGGCTAAACACGTACAAGGTCCACCCTACTTGACTTCACAGTTCATGCAGCATTTTGACCGCCTGCTTTACGACCATCTCGGCGGCCTTTGGCGCGAAGGGACTGCTGCTTATTTCGTATCCTCCTTCGATGTACAGATGCTCCGGCGGTAGGTAGCCGGCTGCTCCATTGCAGTGTGTAATCACGAATGTATATTTGAAGGGCGAAGCCGCTTTAATCGACATGCCGATTTCGGTAAGGACTTCGCCGCCGAGTCCGACAAAGCCGATGTCACCGACCTTCGCGGCGGTGATGCTAAATTGGCTCGGCGGGCAGTCTTTTTTAATCTCGAGTTCACCTCTGGCCTTGCCGGGCAGTTCGAGCGTGACAAAGGATGCCTTAATCTCGCCGCCGGCGGAAAGCTCATCGATGTCACGGAAGACGTGGACGACCTCTTCTCCCAGCAGCGTTCCGAGCAGTACCGGCTCGGGAATCCAGCCGGGCTCGGTATTGAATCCGGGCAGCACCCTGAACCACGGATCGATATTGCCCGATGCCCCCGCGAACGCCGGGGCGATAACCTGCTGCCCAAGAATCTTCTCGACGAACTGCTCGGCAAGCCCGAGAACGTCGCCGCTGATAGTCAGATTCCTGCCCCCCAGGCAGGTAGCGTGAGTGGCGTAATCGAATAACGATGCGACGACGGCGCCGTCGGGTTTTGCAAGCTTCATTACCAGAACTTCCTTGTCGGTCGGCCCGTAGGGATTGCGGCCGAGTCTTATCCTGCTGTTGCCGGAACTGTCGAATTGCAACTCACGCCGGTTTATACCGACCGGAGAGTATCCTATAGCCGCACCGATATGGACCGGGCTGGTATTCTTCAGCGCTTTGCGGATGACTTCTATCAGCCTGCCTTGAAGATTTTTCGTGTATTCGAGATTATTCGCGTGTCCTTTTTCTTTGTCCATGGTTAGAGTCGGGCCATCGTGAGTATGTATGGCGCTTAGAAAAAGCTCGCCGGGCTTAAGTTCGAATTCGCTCAGAATGACTTTCCGGAATTGTTCGGCAGTCCCGCCGTAATAGCCTAACAGGTCGCTCGATACTAGCACGAGTCGTTCGCCGTCATTCTCGAATGCAACGACTCTCGCCGATAACGGATCATGGACATCCTCCGATAGGGCGGTACGCGCCCCGTAGCCGGACATCTTGACGGGCTTATCCGGCGTGATATCAATCATCGCCGTCCCTGCTCGCAGCGTACTCCCGCTCGCCGCGGCACAAATGCCAAGAGAAAAACTGATAACAAGCACAATTACAATCGCTGTGATTCGCTTCACNNAACAATTCGCATACATTTCACGTCAGAGCCATTATACTTCTCAAATGCCCTAATGCAAGCCGCCTCCTTTTAGCTACGATTATATCACATAATGACATGGATGACCAGACCGCGTTAGCAGGTATGCCCGATCCCATCGTCAGCAATCTTGACGCCTTTATTATATAGACGCTTTATATCTTTACTAATAAGAGATGCGAGTAACAGAACAATTAGCCAAAATGGTACAAGAATGAATGACCATGCCCAGCCGAATAGAGCTGTGACGATATTGCTCGGGCCATCAGAATGGTAGTAAGGCAAATATTCGCCAGCTCCGCGATTGATCAGATGCTCAAGAATCATGTCTTCGAAGCTTAAATGGAGAATACTAAAGAACCAACTGAGGAAAGGGGATAATATGCATATGATGAGAATCAAGGGAACTATATCCTTAATTATTCTATGTAAAATCACGTAGAGAATAGCAGGATGCAAAAAAAGCAGCCAAAGCGCTGGATTTAAAAGAAATATCCACTCATCGCTGATTGCATACCACACTGCCATGTATTTCCTTCGCTAACGTTATGTTAAATGATGCTTAACCAAAGACAGTTGCTATGGCTTTCAATGAAGTCCTCTCATATCTCGCAGAGGGCTCTCCCAATAGATACGTCAATCCTTCATCTCCGCCCAGAGTCTGCTCTGAACATGGTTGAATTAACGGCATACATATATTATAGCTTAGCTCACGTGAGTCTGTTTGTCAACAAAATAATCAACAGTATTGTTACAGAATCCGGCCTCATAGATGCCAGGGGCTTCTCATGGGGCGGCTCAGCATTCTGTTGGCCTGGTCGTCGTTGATGAACTGCTCTTTTTCAGGATTCCAGCGGAGTTTTCGGTCGAGCCTTATGGCGATATCGTCAAGGTGACAGATGGTGTCGGTGCGAACAGCGGTGTCCACGGGGCAGATTGTTTGCCGGCGGCTCTTGACGCATTCTATGAAGTTCCGGCGGTGATTATTGCTTCGAGGCAAACGGTCATCGGGGCCGATCGTTGCGGTCAGTAGGGACTTCGGCTCGGCATCGATAAATTCCCGTTCCACGAGGACCCAGCCCTCATCTCCCAGAAACAGAATCCCCAGGCCATTGTGCAACGAGAATTGTTCGGCACGCTTCAGGGCGGTTTTGGTGTTCATGTGAATCATCCGGACACCGTTGGCGTAGAGGTGCTCGACTTCCCACTCGATGGCGGTATCCGCAAGCCCGTCGGCGGGGATGACGCCGGAGCCCTGTATTTCGACCGGGCCGGTGTCGTCGGTCCCGTTGCCCCACTGGGCGATATCGATGGGGTGAACTCCCCACGCTCCGCCGAGGCCGCCGAGCGAATAGTCATAGATATGCGTCCACATGCCGAGCGTGCCCATGGCCCGCGAAGCGCATCGCTCGTAAGTATACGGCGCCCACGGCGCCGGGCCGAGCCATGTGTCGTAATCGAATTCATCCTTCGGCGGGGCGGGCTGGTTCGGTTGATTCGGGCAGGTGATGCTTGGATGCGAACCGACCATGATTGTATGGAGTTTGCCAATCTTCTCACTGCGGGCCAGCTCGCAGGCGAAGCGGAATTTGTCGTCGGACCGCTGCTGCGTGCCGAACTGGAAGATGACATTGTGCCGGTTGACGGCGCTGCGCACGGCCTTTCCGTCGGCGATGCTCATAGCCAGCGGCTTTTCGTAATACATATCCTTGCCGTTGCGGGCCGCCTCGACGCCTATCAGGGCGTGCCAAAAGTCGGGTACGACGACCGTTACGGCGTCGATATCTTCGTGGGCAAGCAGTTCGCGGTAATCACGATATATCCGGCAGCCGTCGCCGCCGTAACGCTGTCGGACCTTCTCGACGGCCCTCCGGCGAAAAATTTCACGAAGATCGCAGACGGCCTCTACCCGCACATCGTCGTATCCGAGGAACGTTCGCAAGTGCCCGCCGCCCATGCTGCCGACGCCGATGAATCCCATTACGATTTTTTCGCTCGGCGGTACTGCCCCATTCGCTCCCAATACCGAAGATGGGACAATGTATGGAAAACCTGCCGCCCCTAATGCTGTGCCGCAAATGCTTTTCAGGAACTGTCGTCGATTCACTTTATAAAATCCTCGATTTTATCTTTTTTCCTGTAAACCATGCCCTGGAAGACGGCGATGATGTCACCGTCCTCGTTGGTGACGTCTATCGTGTAGGTTCCGAGCTTGGGATTCTTTGAGATTTCCCTCGCATCGGCATATAATGTCCCGCTCGCCGAAGCTTTCAGAAAAGAGATGTTCGCATTGATTGCCACGGCGATAGTTCCGTGCGAGTTCGAGGCGGCGGCAAAAACCAGGTCCGCCAGTGCGAAAATCGCGCCGCCGTGTACGATGTTGGCGCCGTTTAAGTGGTAGTCTTTGATATCCAGCTTTGCCTTTGCCCCGCCCTGGGTGATTTCCAGCAGCTCGATTCCGTTGTGCTCGGCAAACCTGTCATTTTTGAGAAAGTTTCTGATAGTCTGCATCTTGCAGGTCTCCAAAGTAATGTTTGTTCTTTTTCACCAGTACGCCACGGCAATAAATACTATCGCAAACAG
>DQCG01000253.1:0-2155 GCA_003533825.1 Phycisphaerales bacterium | reverse complement strand
GATTTTCACACACACGCATTTCCCGATGCTCTGGCGCCGCGAGCCATGAAAAAGCTCCTCGAAGAAGCGCCGGATGTCAAGGCGTATCTTGACGGCACTCTCGGGGCGCTGCTCGGCTCAATGGATAACAGCGGAATCGACAAAAGCGTTGTCTGCTGTATAGCTACAAGGCCCGAGCAGTTCGAGCCGATTTTCGAGTGGTGCAGGAAGGTGAGATCCGAGCGGATAATACTGTTTCCATCGGTGCATCCCGCAGACCCGAAGTGTATCGAACGAATCGGGCTTATCAAGCGCGAGGGATTCAAGGGAATTAAAATGCATCCGTTTTACCAGGAATTCTACGCTGACGAGCAGCGGCTCTTTGAGATGTACCGGAAGCTTTGCGATGAGGACATGATGGTCGTCATGCACACGGGATTCGATATAGCATTTCCGAAGGAAAGAAGAGCCGATCCGGAGAAGCTCCTCAAGATCAAAAACGCGTTCCCAAAACTCAAGTTCATAACGACTCATCTTGGCGCCTGGCAGCAATGGGACGAGGTGCAGCAATTTTTAATCGGGCGTAAGATATACATGGAGATATCGTTTGCCTTCGAGTATATGTCACCCGAGACAGCCAGAAAAATGCTCATGGGTCACCCCGATGAGTACATCCTGTTCGGTACCGATTCACCTTGGACAGACCAGGAAAAAACGCTGAAAGAGCTAAAAAAATTCAGGTTACCTGAAAAAAAACTTGAGAGGATGCTCTCAAGAAATGCGGCGTCACTACTCGGCCTGTTGTGAATCCAAACAAATAGTGTAAAAATGTTATAACTACTTAATGGTAAAGGGATTAGGGGTGTTATTTTCCGGTCTTACGACTTTTTGTACAGGTTAAGTTTACGCCAAACAAGTATTGGTTGTATCTTCGGCCGAGGACGTTAACCGCATTATCAGTAAAAAAAAAGCTGTTTTTTTGTGACGTTATCAAAGAAAATACGCCGATTAAATTTATGTTCGGGATCTATACGTAATAAGCCGGAAAATGGCGTTCGATTAATTTTTTCCGGAGACAAATAATACTTATCAGTATTAAAAAGAGGAAAAGATTATGTTGGGTATCGAAGACAAATACGTCGCCGCAGTTTATCTTCTGTGTGTTGCAAGCGCCCTGTTATGTGTAGTCTATGGCCTGGTCAACTGGAATCGCGGCGCAGACGAGGCCAAAACAGAAGATGTACATTGGGCCCAGGAAGAAAAGAAGATAGAAGGCGAACTCTGATTTCCTCACATAACAGCATGGGTAAAAAATTTTACAGATCGAAATGTAGATGCGATTAATGATTAAAGGCAGATTACACAGGAGACTACAAGATACTTCTAATACAATCTGTAATGACCATTTAAAAAAGGGGGTAAAATCCTTATTTTACAAGCTGTTTAAATGGAGGACAGCGCAGTGTTAGCACAGTCAGTTGGAGTAATTGAAATTCTTGTCGTGCTGGCGTATTTACTTCTGGTTGTATATCTCGGCTGGTTGGGATACTCGCGGACAAGGACGGCCACCGACTACCTCATAGCGGGACGCAAAGTCCATCCGTACGTCATGGCTATGAGTTACGGGGCGACATTTATTTCGACAAGCGCCATTGTGGGTTTCGGAGGTGTGGCGGGTTTGTTCGGAATGAGCGTATTGTGGCTGACATTTCTGAATATATTTGTGGGTATCTTTATCGCTTTCGTCTTTCTCGGCCCACCCGCCCGGCGGATGGGCCATCAGCTCGATGCGCACACATTCCCCGAATTGCTGGCGAGGCGCTTCGAGAGCAAGTTTATACAGGTGTTCGCGGGGCTTGTGATCTTTCTGTTTATTCCCCTGTATGCTGCGGCGGTGCTTATCGGCGGTTGTGAATTTATTTCGACTCAGTTCGGAATTCCATACAACGTTGCCCTGTTGGTGTTCAGTGTCATAATCGCGGCATACGTAGTGATGGGCGGGCTTAAAGGCGTGATGTACGGCGATGCGCTGCAGGGGTCCATCATGTTCGTAGGCATGTTGACATTGCTTATATTTACGTACGGCAAGCTTGGAGGTGTGACCAAAGCCCATCAGGCGTTGACCGATTTGGCGCCGCTTGTTCCCGGCAAACTCCAGGCAATCGGCCACAGGGGC
>DQCG01000254.1 GCA_003533825.1 Phycisphaerales bacterium | reverse complement strand
GGATGGTCGCGAATACCAGAAGCCTGCTAAACACGTACAAGTGAGGGTTGTGGGGATTTCGAGCGGCCTGGCGGCGAAAAACGCACGAAAGGTAGCGAAAACAGTGGAAGTCTGGGGGAGAATTTGATAAAATGAATATTTGGAAGGTTTTGGAAGTGTTAGTAAGAAGTTTCAATGAGCAATTCCGGATCACGCCGTACCATTTGGATTCTTATCCAGCGGAGCTGCGTGTCGGAAAGGACGGCATGCGATCGGCTGGAGGGATCTGATCACACTCGTCGGAGAAAGGAAAACACACGGAATGATGAAACGTAAGCAGCATTTTTGGCTATTAGTTGCTATTTTTGTGGTTAATTTGTGGGTCGCTCGGCCCGGCATGGGGCTTGTCGTGAGCGAGGTGATGTATCATCCCGCCGGTGCGGGCGAGACGCTCGAATTCATCGAGCTGTACAATGACCGGGCCGTCATCGAAGATATGACCAACTGCGCTTTCACGAACGGTATCGAATACATTTTCGAGCCCGGCACGAAAATCGGGCCTAAGAGCTATCTCGTGGTGGCGCGTGATCCGGCCGCCCTTCAAGAAGCGTACGGGATTAGCGGCGTTAGGGGTCCTTACACGGGCAGGCTAAGCAACGACGGCGAACGAATCGAACTATCCAATGGCGGCGGCGGTATTGTTCTCTCGTTTCGGTACGATGATGAAAGGCCGTGGCCGCTTTCACCGGACGGCGCGGGACACTCGCTGATTCTCGCCAGGCTTGGCGGGGATCCCGATGAGGCATAGACCTGGTCGCCCGGTACGTTTATCGACGGCACGCCGGGCGGGCACGATGAGGCACAGGTCGGGCAGGAAGATCCCACGCTGGTGACACTCGTGAGCGTAGGCCACCCGGGAGTCTACTTCAAGGGAACACAGGAACCGTCGCCGGGTGCCCAGGGGCAGGCAACGACAGCCTGGACGGAACAGGGATTCTACGACAACACCGCAAGGACCCCGTGGGCCGACGGGCCGAGCGGATATGGCTACAGTAATGAAGCCGACGAACTTCAATACATCGGGACAGAGACGAATGACATGAACGGACGGTACATGTCCATTTACGCACGGCTGCCGTTCAACTTGTCACAACAGCAAATAGATTCGTTCTCGCAACTGCGTGCCGAGATTCATTACGACGACGGCTTCGTGCTGTATTTAAACGGCACACGCGTGGCGGCGTCCAATGGTATTTCCGGCAATCCGCCCGCACACGATGCCGGCGGCGGCACGGCGACCGACCCCCCTGCCGCAAACATTGACCTGACCGCCCGCATAAACCTGCTTGTTGCCGGCACGAACATCTTAGCCATACAGGCCCACAACGCGAATCTTTCGGGCAGCTCCGACTGCTTCGCAGGCCCGATTCTTCAGGCGTTTGTGGGAGAGGCCGGCGGCGGCGCCGATCCGCATGCCCGCGTGGTGATCAACGAGGTTCTGGCCAACAGCGATGCTGCCTCGGGCACCGACCGTATCGAGCTGTACAATCCCGGGCCGGCGACGGTCGACCTTAGCAATGTTTATCTGAGCGATGATAATTCCGACCTGCTGAAGTACAAAATCCCGGATGGGATAGTGCTCGAACCGGGCGATTTCTGGACGGCAAGTGAAGGGACAGGACCCGATGAGTTCGGCTTCGGATTATCGGCTTCCGGCGAGACTCTTTATGTTACGGCGGCCACCGATGATACTGTGCCCCTGCCGGTACGCGTGCTGGATGTGGTGAACTATGGGGCAATGGAGCCGGAAGTGACGTTCGGCCGGTTCCCGGACGGGTCCGACTGCTTCGGCTTTCTGGCTTCGGCGACGTTCGGAGGCCCGAATGCTCAGCCCGCGATAAACGACATCGTGATTAACGAAATCATGTACCACCACGGCATGCGTGACGAGCGATTCGAGTATATCGAGCTTTATAATCGCGGCACCTCCACGGTCTCACTTGCCGGCTGGGCTTTCACAGACGGTATCGATTATACGTTCGACGCAGGCACGGAAATGTCGCCGGACTCGTATATGGTAGTGGCCAAGGATCCGGATTTTCTCGCGGGCGTGTATGACAATCTTATAATTGGTTCGAATCTTGTCGGACCGTACACCGGCGGGCTGGACGATCACAGCGAACGTATCCGGCTGTCGTATCCGTATAAAGACATGGATCCGATCAGTGGCGACGTTGACGTCCTGATGGTCACGGCCGATGAGGTGACTTATTACGACGGAGGCCGGTGGCCGAGCTGGGCGGACGGCCAGGGTGCCAGCATGGAGCTGCGCGATCCTCGCAGCAACAACGATGCGCCCGATGCCTGGACCGACAGCGACGAGAGCGACAAGACAACCTGGGAGCACTTCTCGTTTACCATCAACAGCAACGATTCCAAATATAAACACGATCAAGTCAACGTATTCGATCTTCTGCTGCTAAACCGGGGTGAGGTACTCATCGACGATCTCGAACTGAGAATAGGCAGCACAAACCGCCTTAGCAACAACGGCTTCGAGAGCGGCGAGTCGAACTGGCGGTTTCTCGGCAATCACGTTCGCTCATTCGCTACCACCGAAGATCGTCATTCCGGAGCGCGCTCGCTGCACCTGATTTCGACCGGGCACGGCGACCCCGGGGCTAACCGAATCAACCAGTCGCTTTCCAGCATCACGGCAAGTACGGTGACGTTCCGCGGCTGGGCCAGGTGGCTGCGTGGGAGCCGATTCCTGCTGCTGCGGACCTCGCGAGAGCGGTCGCCCGTTCAGCCGCCCCGACCGGCGCATTCGTTCGGGCTTACAATGCCGCTGGACATCGGCACGCCGGGCAGGCAAAACACGGCGTACGTGTCCAACCGCGGCCCTGATATTCTTGACGTGAGTCATACGCCCGTTATTCCCCTCGGCGGCGAGCCGATTGTCGTGACCGCCCGCGTAACCGACAACGACGGCTTGAATCAGGTCATGCTTCACTATCGATCCGAAGGCAGCTCCGCATTCGCCGCCGCAGTTATGGTCGATGACGGCTCGGGCAACGACCTTATCGGTGGGGACGGCATCTTCACGGGCACTATCCCGGGAGCCTCCAGTAACACAATGCGGGCGTTCTATATCGCAGCTTTCGACGGTTTGGCGTTAACCCGATTCCCAACCCAGTTGCAACCCTCGGCGGAAGTGCCCGAGCGAACCTGCCTGGTCCGGGTTGGAGATTCTTTGCTGAACACCCGGTTTGCGACCTATCGGATATGGCTTTCGGATGACGTAATCAGCACGTTTCGATCGCGTCCCAATCTCTCGAACGAGCTGATGGATTGCACTTTCGTTTACAACAACACCGAGGTCTTTTATAATGTCGGGATCCGGTTCCGCGGCAGCCCGTTCATCAGGAGCGGATCGAACCGTGATCCACGCAGTCGCTACGCCTACCGGCTCGACTTCAATCCGGATCGCAAATTCTGCGGTCGTGAGGAAATAAATCTCGACAACACCGAAGGAGGCAACCGCGGCCCGCTACAGGAACGTGCATCGTACTGGTTCTATAAGCAGATGGGGCTTCAGTTCTCGATGCAGGAGTTCGTGCGCCCGATTATCAACGGCAGAAGCAACGGTATCTACGAAGACGTTCAGAAGATCGATGGTGATTATATCGACAAGTGGTTTCCGGGTAACAACCAGGGCTACATTCACAAGATCGACGACTACTTCGAGTACTCGGCCAACGGCACGGGATTCTCGAACCTCGATGAGGGCTTGAAATACGATTCAAGTCACCCACGCTTGAAGGAGACCTATCGCTGGGGATTCGAGAAGCGGTCGCATCGCGAGAACGACGACTGGGACCATCTGTTGGATTTTGCGGATGCGATGAACACGCGGTCGAGCAGCCCGGCGTACGAGCCGAAAGTTGGGTCGGTTATCCATCCCGAACATTTCGCCGCGGTATTGGCGCTTCGTCATGCCGTTGGCGACTGGGACAGCTACGGCTATAACCGCGGAAAGAATAACTACTTCTACTACGCCCTGCCGGAGGGCAAATGGTACCTTCTGCCCTGGGACATCGACTTTACNNCGGCAGATGTACCTGAATGCCCTGGCCGAACTGGTAAACGGCCCGTGGCAGACATCGTACGGCACTAATAATCCCCCGACGGAGTTTGATAAGTTTCTGGACGATGCAGCCAACGCTTTGATCGCCGACGGTCAAGGCAGCGGCAGACGGGATGGAATCAAACAGTTCGTCCGCAGCCGCCGGAACTATATACTAACGCAGCTTCCGTGACATCTTACAATCGATCTTGATGACGACAATTAACAGACCAATTCACATCTGTCTGTCTATATAATCGTAATACATCAAAGATTCCGATATGAAAATACCGGAATCTTTGAAAATGTATACTGAGTAGCAATATCGCGTCTTCGGTCGGTTTTCACCTATCTAATATAACTCTTCAAGCTATTTCCCGGTTAAGGCTCAACAAGCCGCACGATGGCTCGCGAACCCCAAATGTCTTCGGTGACTTTGAGCATGAGGTTGTTGACGCCCTGCTTCAAAGTGACGTTGACGGTATCGGGCTGCTCCGGGATTCCCCGGCTGACGTTATTCTCATGGATGAGTTTGTCATTGAGCCAGGCCTTGACCCCGTCGTCGGTATAGATTTCAAGGTGCGCCGCCTTCTGCCTGTCCGAGACAATCTCCGTGCGCACATAAGCAACCGAATGGTTGAAGTGCAATATGGATTTGTCGATATTGACAGCCACGGGGTGCGGGTCATGAGATACGATCGTTGTGGGCAGCCACGTGACATCAACGTCGTCCAGTTCCGGGCCGAATGGAATGTCGAAAAGCTCCCGGGCTTCCTTTCCCTTCTGTATATACGGTCCGGCCACTTGCCAGTCACAGAGATAGCCCTTACGTTTGGCGGCAGCAAAGTCCTCTGAAGTCGGAGTTTCATAATCCACGGTTTGTTGCGATGTGCTGCCGTGAGCGTACCATTTGCCATCCTCATAAACCATCCGCTGGATGATTTCAGCAATCAGCGAGCTTTTTCGACACAGGTAGATCGGATGGACATATCCGTTGCCGGGATTCCGGGGCCATTGGGGCGTACTCAGGATATCGAGCTGATCCGCCCAGTATTTTGAATTCTCAGCGTACTTCCGGGCCTGGTCGGGGGATAGATCCTCATATGCCACCGTGTCATACATGTCAGTGTCTCCATTCATCGCACTGGCGAAAATCGTCAACAGCCCGGCCAGCGGCGTACTCCGATTCGTGTACTTGATGCCGGCTCGTATCTTGTGCATTTCTCTTTGATACATCTCGGAATTCTCTTTGTCACGTTTGCTTCGCAGGCCGCGGTACTTGCCCGGAATATCGGCAAGTGTGGTTCCATCCTCAGCCGGGTCCAGCAAAGCAATAATGCACATTGCATCGGAATATGGCCCTGTGTAGTTTCTGATCGTGACGGCCGGTCTGCCGTCGACCGTATCTGTCGCGACAATCTCGCGATTCGTGTCGACGAGTATCGCCGACTCAGGCAGTATAAACCGAAAATACTGCAGGGCATTGGGGTAACCGGGGGAGGTTCTGAAGTACGCCAGGGGGCCCTCCTTCCACGCGATCTGCACACCGCCGGGGAAGACCGGCAAGTCAATGGCATCAAGACTGGTAACGGCAATGAACTTGAAATGCTCTCCCGGCTGAACCTGCTCCGAGAAATGGATGCTAAAGGAGAACGCAAAGTCGCCCAGGCTTTTCTCCTTCACTTTGCAGAGATTGCCGCTGAGGTCATAAACTCTGATGTCCCCCAGAGTCGACGAATAGGGTATAGTCATGATATTCGTCGCCTTGGGCATAGGATTGGGAACCTCCCAATAGATGGCTGCAACCACGTCATCTTCGTCTGCCTTGCCCACCACGACAAAAACCGAGTCGATTTTCAACTCGCCATGCTCTTTCTCTTCTTCGACCAATTTGTACAGTTCAAGGGCATCATGCACGAGCGGACTATCCACGGTGACTAACGGATTGACGCCCTTCTTTAGCACCGCCTTTTGCCCGGCGTCGATATTGACTGTTGCTGTCTGCGTCTCGGCGCGGACCTTTCCTTGCCGAACGGTCACTTCTGTTTTCTGCGCGGATGCGATTGTCTGGACCACCAGAAGAACTACTGCGCAGAGAATAATTGATTTTGCTTTCATTATGTCTCTCCTTTTCTGCCTTGCAGCCTTGTAGGGTGTGCACTCCGTAAGGAGTCCTTAGGACAGCACACCATTTTCAAAGTTGGTGGGCAATGCCCACTCTATATTACTATTCGTCGGTTACTGTCACAGTAAATTCCGTTCCCACCGCCTCCATACGGCCGTTTGGAGTGCTGATGAAGAACGGCCCGTGAGGACTTTCCAGGCTGGCGGTGCACTCGCCATGCTCGAGAAAGAACTGGGTTTGGCCGTTATACGAATTTAAAACCAGCATGCTGTTCTGATTCAATTCGAGTTTGGATTTATTGTCCAGTTTCAGGACACAGGCCGAACCGGCAGCAGAGTGAAAAGTGTCACCCAGATAAACATTTGAGTCGGCCTGTAATGTTTGCCATATATTTGAATCTTGATGCCTGACAAGTAAGGTCCCCTTGAGATTACTGACGAGAATCGGGACTTTCGCTGTTAGCGGCGGTGCTGAGGATTTGGCGGTTCCGGCCCTGCCCAGGACGAATCCGAGGAACAAGCCAACAGCCAGGACGATTCCTGCTGCGACAGCGGCCTGCCTGCCGATGGAAAATGTGGTGATAAAGGGAGCGGGCCGCAGCCGGTGGTTCGATTGTGCGGCAAGCTTTGCCGCAACGGACGCTCCCGCCTGTTTGGTTGCCATCGGTGTCGAAAATGCCTGCTTGATGGATTTCTGCAGCATCAGACAACTATCGAATTGGTCACGGCAGGATTCGCATTCAGTTATATGCGTTTTAAGCTCGGCAAGCTGCCGGTCGCTGATTGTTCCGTCTATGAGTTGTTCGATAATGTTCTTGTATTTTTCACAGTTCATAATTATTCGACCTCCTCTGAAAGTGGAGCAAGGTCCTTGCGAAGGATTTTATATGCCCGGTGCAGCCGGACCCTGACGGTGCCCGGGCGTTTGCCCAATTGCTCTGCAATCTTCACGGTTGAAAGTCCCGCTACGAATCGCATAATGATTAACGTTCGAAACTTCTCCGGCAGCCGGCGAACCCTCTGCCTGACAAAGTGGACCTGGTTTTGTGTCAAACCGGGATTGGCCGTTATAGCCGGCTGCTCGTCCAGTTGCTCGATAGGCGTTGACTTGCAGCCAAAGGCGGTTTTGCAGCGGACGGTCCTTCTGAGGCTGTTGGCGCACTGCTGCATGGTGATTTTGCTCAGCCAGCCGGCAAACCGGGACGGATCCCTGAGGCCGGGTAATTGTGAGTACGCCTTCAGGAAACTCTCCTGGGCGATGTCTTCCGCTTCGGCGGGATCGGCGGTTTTACTCAATGCCAGCGCCACCACCATATTCCAGTACCTCTCGACGATTTTCCCGAACGCCGATGGCTCGCCGTTCAGTGCGGCCCGGATAAGCTGCTCATCTCCGGTTATATTTTGCTTGAGATCGTACACCATTACGTCTTTCCTTAGGTGAATCTAATGCAATTCTACAATACAGAACGCAGAAGTGATAGAAGTGTTACATGAAAAGCGGGTTTTGAGCTGCAAGCTGCCGCCGTCCAGGATAACGAATAGATGTCAAGTAAATTTATGTTGACTTTGTGAATATCCGATATTATTATGATATTATCAGTTCGTTTGTATTCAGTGAGGTATCTGAGGAGAGGTGATTTTGTCTCTGTGATTCAAAGATTTGCCTTTTACTTAATAGACAATGTTAGGTATTTGCTTTTGAAAGGAGCTAAAGAATGCGCGGGAATAACTCAGGTGAAAGCCGGCCGAACGTGAAAGCAGGTTTGGTGGCTATCGTAGCAATTCTGATTATTGTTGCTGGAACATCTACAGCAAAACAGTCATCCCGTCAGGAAGATCCCGCTGAGTCGGCCGGCAAGGATTTAAAGCGACAGGTTGAGGTAAAGCCAACATACGTGCCGGGCCAGGTTATTGTCAGGCTCAGTGATGGGCAAAAGAACGGCATCGGCTTATTCTCGCAGTCTGGACTCGGTTCAGACCAGGCGGTCCTGCTTCGATTGCAGGTGGAGTATGGGCTCTCTAATGAAGGCCCTGTGTTCGAGGGCGCCCGGCGGCGGCTGGGGCATCAGGGTATTGCCGATAGTCAAACGCAAGGTAAAGTGCGTATGGCATCTACGGCCGGGCCGGCAGCGGCTGAGCAGCAAGCGACCGATACCGAGCTGTCGCGATTTTATCTGCTTAATACCAACCGAAACGTACCGGGCGTGTGTGCCGAGCTGGGCGCCGATCCCGATGTGGAATATGCCCAGCCGAACTATATATATGAGCGCTGCGCCGAACCCAACGATCCGGAGTTTCCCGACCAGTATGCTCATCAACTAATCCAGATGTCCGATGCCTGGGACATCTCAACCGGCAGCCACGATATCGTGGTGGCCGTGCTGGATACCGGTGTTGATGCAAATCATCCCGACTTGAAGGATAATATCTGGGTCAATAAAGGCGAGATTCCCAATAACGAGATAGACGATGATAACAATGGCTACATCGACGACGTTTCCGGCTGGAACTTCGAGGACGACAGCAACGACGTCATACCGGAAGGTGGAGGCTACTACTCGGTCGTGGGTCACGGCACGCAGGTCTCCGGGGTCATCGCCGGTGTGGGCAACAACGGCATAGGAGTATGCGGCGTCAACTGGCACGGCAGCATCATGGTTTTGCGATTGAGCGTCTACGTGACCTCCGCCGAGGTTGCTTCGGCCCTGGATTATGCCGCGGCCAACGGCGCGCGCGTGGCGAACATGAGTTTCGGCAGCTATGAATTCGGCCCGGAGGGAGACCCGACCGTAAAGACGGCGATTGACAACGCCTTCGCTCAGGGCGTTCTGCTGGTAGCCAGCGCGGGCAACGACGACTCGGCCATGCCTAACTATCCGGCGGCGTACTATAACGTCATGGCGGTCGCATCCACCAACGGCGAAGACATCAAGACCGGCCACAGCAGCTTCGGGTCGTGGGTCGATATCACCGCTCCCGGCACCGACATCGTCACAACCGATCTCGACAACGAATATATCGCCACGGCGGGGACTTCCTTTTCCGGCCCGTATGTCGTGGCGGTCGGTGCCCTGGTGCTTGCACATCGCCCGGAATTGACACACGTCGACGTCAGGGCAATCCTGGAGAACACAACCGACCCCGTATATTATGGGGATGTCGACCCCGTGCAGGGCTACATCGGCACCGGGCGGGTGAACGCCTACCAGGCCCTGATGGCGGCGGACCGAAGGCATCCTCTGGGAGAAATCGTCGAGCCGATGCAGCAGCAGACCTTCGTGCCCGACGGCAATGACATACCGCTAATCCTGTTCGTGCACGGCGACTCCTATCAACTGGAGTACCGCGGCTTCGGGGAAGATCAGTGGAGCCAGCTAAGTGGCGGCAGCTCCCCCATAGATCCCAACGGTTTGGTTCACCTGGTGTTTGCAAATCCCGGAGTGGGGGTATTCGAGCTGCGTCTTAACGTGACCACGGACGGGGCCGTCCACACAGATCGCAAGGTATTTGGCATCGAATTCGGCGTCGATAAGGCCCCATGGCCGATGCCGGAGATGTCGGATGATCCTGAAGAATTCCCCGACGTGTCATACCTGGGCAGCCCGCTGTGTCTCGACGTTGACGGGGACGGACGGAACGAGATAGTCGAGGCTTCGATCACATGGAGCGACTTCGATTACGGGGGGACAATAAGCATCTTCAAAGATGATGGAACTGCTCTTGAAGGCTGGCCTGCTGCGCTGGGGATAAGCAGTTGGGACTCGATGGTTGCCTCGGGCCTGGCGGCCGGAGACATCGACGGCGACGGTGACTACGAGATCGTTGTGGTGGACGATTATAATGTCATGGCCACCGCTCTTCACGCCGAGAACGGACGGACAGTGGAGGGCGATTGGCCCGTGGAGGTCGGCGGCTACTGGTACGCCTATATAATCGGCAGTCCCGTCCTTGCAGACCTGGACGGCGACGGCGACAGCGAGATTATTGTTGCCCTCGACGAAGAATCCAGAGAAAGCGACGGCCTGTTTGCCATCCAGGGCGACGGGACGTTTCTGTGGCAGCGGCGGTACACATCGGAAGGCCCTATCAGCGTTGCGGATTTTGACGGCGACGGCGACGTGGAGATCGCCCTTTGCGGATACGGACCCGGCATAACACGCGTATACACATTCATTCTCGACCACAACGGCCAGCAGATAAAGAGATGGCGGGGCGGAAGCAAAAAAGGTACGGCCATAGCCGACCTGGACGCCGACGGCGAGCCGGAGCTGGTCTTCTGCACCGAGGACAGTGTAATGGCGGTCCATATCGATGGCGGCAAGCTCTGGGAGACAAGAATTCGCGACCTGTTCGGCGAATCCGGCGCATTGTGCGTAGGTGACATCGACGACGACGGCTTAAGTGAAGTCTATGTCAACAGCTTCATAGAATCCGACGGCTTTGAATTCAGTCTCGTGCATGCCTTCGACCATCAGGGCGCGGAGCTCACCGACGCCGGATATCCCAAAACGATTATGGGCGACCCGTTTTCCAGCCCTCCTTTAATCGTTGATGTCGATGGTGACGCACAAAAGGAGCTGGTGGTCGCCATGTACGGCGCTCCAATTATGGCCTGGGAGCAGGACGGCTCGGCTACACCGGGTTTCCCGATGTTTA
Organism: Phycisphaerales bacterium; assembly: GCA_003533825.1. GTDB lineage: Bacteria > Planctomycetota > Phycisphaerae > Sedimentisphaerales > Anaerobacaceae > JAFGPJ01. Next base: position 5,437 of record DQCG01000254.1, on the reverse strand, counting down.
ATTTGTCTACCGATAGTTACAGTTGCCCTGCGTTCGAAGATCTCGATAAGGACGGCGATCTCGAAATGATAGTCAACGGGAATCTACAATTCCACGTCATCGATCTGCCGGGCTCGTCCGGCCCCGAGTCAATCAACTGGGGAATGTTAAGGCGTGACCCTCAAAACTCGGGATGGACCATGCCGGCACCGACGCTTGATCCTATATCAGCACCGGAGCAAATCGAACCCGGCCAGAGGCTCCAGATGAAGATAACAACGGAAAATCCCGCGAATCTGCCCATTAAGGTTTCCGCCGGGAATTTACCCGAGGGTGCCTATTTCGACGAAGATACGCAAACCGTTCACTGGAAACCCACGACAGACCAGGCGCCGTACACGTATACGTTCTCTTTCCTCGTGACAGATGGAATCAGACAGCACAGTCAGAGCGCATCGGTTACCGTCCTGCAGAACGCGATCTACTGGGCCGATATGGACACCGATCCGAACTGGCTGCTCGACGATGGCTGGGCATGGGGCGAGCCGGCCGGAGCCGGCTCATGGAACGCTGATCCGAATTCAGGTTATACCGGTGAGAACGTCATCGGTTTTGAGCTTGAAGGCGACTATGATAATAACATGACAACCACGAGCTATGTCACTACCAGGGCCATCAATTGCCAGGGTTACGGCAACATCAGGCTGAGTTTTCGGCGGTGGCTTGTGGTCGAATCGCCTTATGACTGCGCCTGCGTTCAGGTCTCGAATGACGGCACGAACTGGGTGGATTTGTGGACGACGGGTTCTTCTCATGTCTCCGACGACACCTGGCAAACCGTGGACTACGCGGTTCCCTCATCGATTACCGATGGGCAGGCGACGGTTTACTTCCGCTGGGGAATCGGCCCGACGGATGATTCTGTAACCTGTCCAGGCTGGAACATAGACGACGTCCAGGTCACCGGAGATGCCATAGACCAATTGTAATTAAGATTTGCGCCTTTGTCATTTCCACCGTCAGGTGTCCCCAAGGGTGACCGGAGGGCCACGAAATGGCTGGACGTGTTTAGCCAGGGAAAAGCCATCCTCATCCCAATCAAGGACAATTGGGATGAGGCTGCCACACAAAATAATTGATGGAAACCGGGTGGCAGCCTCAAGCGGCAGTCCCTTGGGGACGCCTTATGACGTTTGGGGATGGTAGCGAATACAAGAGGCCGGCGAAACACGTACCCCGCCTTCGCGGGAATGACTGTGTGGTGAGGGGATGACTGTGGGGTGCGGGAAAGGTATGAGGGAGAGAAATAACAATTGCCGGCCGGATTTCTCGACTGCGCTCGAAACGACAGGATGTTTGTTTGTAGTGATGGGATTTTGTTAAGTAACGGCGATTTTACTCTTTGCTAAAACTCCGAGATGGGGGAGAAAACTGGATTCCCGCTTTCGCGTGAATGACAGTGCGGCGTAAGCTATCCCGTCGACTTCGCTTCGTTCCTAAGGAAATAGACGGTTTTTGCTGTGGAAGGATTGAGATTGCCACAGTCGCNNGCTCTTTCGCAATGACATTCGTGGGCTATTTTCTTTTTTTGCGTTCTGAGAACCAGGTCAGGTGCTCGCAATGACAAACTCCGGCCCGATTTATGTCGTCGGGGGATGATATTTCTTGCAAATTCCGCAGTGATATTGTAGCCTTATCACGACGGTATCGCGGGTAACATGTACAAATTAAGTGGTTGTTTTCGGAGATTAATATGCTCTCTAATAACATGAACAGAAAAAGCAAATTCTGGAAATTGATAGAGGAATATTTTTCTTGCGTTCTGCCGCCCATTTTCCTGCCGGTCGTCCTTGGAGGCTGCGGCACGACATCGTATCTGGCGGATATCTCTTACATGCAAGACTACGACGTCGAGCCGGTAGATGCTCTGGATCCTTCCGCTTGCGGGCCTTATTCGTACCGCACATATTTCTACGGGAGCGGCGACGATAAGCATCGAAAGGAATACGGCGAAGGCGTCGACTTCAAAACCGAGCCTGTCGATGCACGTCCGTTCATGGGCGGTTCCAATGGGATGCCCCGCTACTGGGGATTCGATTTTGACAGGCTGCCGCTCAACGGGCGTGTATGGTTTCCGGAAGGCGACGGGCCTTTTCCGCTGGTTCTGATAGTGCACGGCAACCACAATATGAAGGATTTTTCCGATCCCGGCTATGAGTACCTCGGAAAGCTGCTGGCCGGGCGGGGTTTTATCGCCGTATCGGTGGATGAGAATTTTCTGAACCAGAAGTTCGGCGGCGAAAACGACGCCCGTGCGTTCGTCCTGCTCGAGCATCTCAAAGCCTGGGACAAATGGAACCAGACCGAAGGCCACGCATTCGAAGGCAAGGTGGATATGGACCGAATCGCGCTGATCGGGCATTCCCGCGGCGGCGAATCGGCCGCTCACGCCGCGGCGTTCAACCGACTCGAACGCTACCCCGACGATGCCAATGTAAAACTCAACTATAATTTCGCAATCAGGTCGGTTATAGCTATCGCACCCTGCGACGGTCAATACAAGCCGGCGGGACATCCAACAGCGTTAGAGAACGTCAATTATCTCGTCATACAGGGCGGGCACGACGCCGACGTGGCGACATTCATGGGGCTGAGACAATTCAAACGCGTGGATTTCACGGACAATAACTTCCGGTTCAAATCCGCGGTCTATATATACCGGGCGAACCACAGCCGGTTCAATACGGCCTGGGGCAGGCTCGATGCTCCCGCGCCGATTAGCTGGTTTATCAATGACAAACCGATAATGGACACCGAAAGCCAGCGTAAAGTCGCCGAAGTGCTTATTTCCGCATTTCTCGAAGCGACACTTAACGGCAGGGACGAATATCTGCCCATGTTCAAGGATATCCGGAAAGCCGGGCAATGGCTGCCGGAAGATATTTACGTAAACCGTTACGAAGATTCGAATTTCAAAGTCATTGCCGATTTCGAGGAAGATTACGATGTCACGACTACGGCCATTCCCGGCGGAAAACTGCTCGGCGAAAACCTCAAGACATGGAAGGAGGCCTACATCCCCTATCGCACCAAGGGCGGCTCGACCCAGGAAAACGCCGCCGTGGTTCTTGAATGGGAAAAGAAGAACGGGCAGGACCCCAATTCGAGCGAGATCGGATCATACACAGTAAAACTTAGCCCCGAATTCGCAAGCGAACTGGATTTGAATCGAGATGCGAGTGTTATCTTCTCAATCGGAACGGAAAGCGAAGGGCAGCGTAAGCCCCTCGATCTTACGATTGAGCTTTGTGACGACGATGGAAACTGTGCCGCCCTGCCGCTGGGCTCCGTCGGGCCCGTTCATCCAGCCCTGATGGTCAGGCTGGCAAAATGGAAGAGGTTGGAGAAAAAACACATCGAGAAGTTCTCGGAACGACTCCTTCAGACATACGAAATGCCGATTCATAGCTTCATTGAAAGCAACACTTCATTCGATCCATCCGGGCTTGAGAGCATCCGATTCCTGTTCGACCGCTCCGACAACGGGATTATCATGCTGGACGATATCGGAATCTCCATGTAATCTCAGCACGGCGAGACAAGCAGAGTACCTCATGGGCGTGATGTGTTATATTATATATCGATTTTGCGCCGATTTTGCCTTCTAATCGAGACTTGTTTATAGAAGTACAGAGCTGCTCTGGTAAGTATGATATTTGATAAATGAAAGACCTTGAGGACCAAATTCTCGTTCAGCGGGTTTTGCAGGCGGATCCGGAAAGCTTTGGCGAGTTGTGCCGGCGTTATTATGATTCGCTGGTGGCCGTAGCCGATTCGATTCTGGCGGACCGCCACCTGGCGGAAGATGCCGCCCAGGAAGCACTCGCGGCGGCTTGCAGAGACCTTGCTAAACTAAAAAAGCCTGAGCGTTTCGGCCCCTGGGTCGGGGCGATCTGCCGAAACGTGGCGAAGGATATGCTCCGGCAGTTCCGAAGGCAGCAGGCACGCATCGAGACTAGTTCCGGGAATGAGCCGGATTGTGAAAGTGATGAACGAGCGGCGATCTTGGACCAGGCTTTACAGCAACTGCCACAGCATTTGCGGGAAGTGATATTCCTTCGGTTCTATAACGAAATGAGCTACGAGCAGATGGCCAAAATTCTCGGGGCTACGCAACAGGCGATTGACGGCAGGCTTCGCAGGGCAAAGAAACAAATCGCTGCGTATTTAACAAGGAAAGGCTTCAGGAGGTAAGAAATACCATGAAGCACGACAAGAACGATGAATGGCTGGACCCCCTGCTTTCGCGGTACGTGCACCGTGAGTCGGCGAAGTTCGATTTTCACAAGTGGACCAAGGAGCATCCGAACGAAGCACGGCTGTTACGGAGCGGATATGCAGATTACCGCCCGAATGCGAAAACCAAAATTCAGAATTTATGGAGATTTATCATGGAAAGTAAAGTAACAAGATATTCAGCAGCGGCCGTGATCATTCTGGCCATGACACTGGTTTTATTCGGCCCCTTCTGGTCGCCGGGAAACGGCAATGTTGTTCTGGCAGAAGTTCAGCAAAACGTCGCCGGTATCGAGACAATGATAATACGAGGCACAAAAACTGTTACACGTCCGGATGAACTCGACAACATAATTGAATTCGATGGGATGAAATGCGAATTCGATCTCGTGAAATATTTTTCACAGCAATATGGCCTGGTTGAGGAAGGATATATTGGTGACAAAATGTTCTACCGTTTCACGTTCAATCGGCTGAAACGACAAACCCTTCTTCTTCTTCCCCTCTATAAAAAATATGGTATATTTGCATCTACGGACAAACAAATGCGACTACTGGAGAACGGGACTCCCAAAGGTATTATCAACTTGCTTATGGAAGGCGGCTACCAAAAACTGGGACGAGATAACATCAATGGCGTCGAAACTGAGGTGTTTGAGTTTCAAGATCCGGAAACTTTCAGAGAAATCGTTCCAAAAACCATATTTGATATCCAGGGCGTAAAAGGTAAAGTCTGGATTTCAATTGAAGAACAACTGCCGGTTCGAGTGGAAGGTGACGTAGGCATCGGCAAAAGCTTTATGTCATTGTTCCAGGAACTGAACCTGCACGAGGTCAATACCTTTCATGATTATAATATCGAGCTTGATGAAGACATCTTTGATATCAATCCCCCTGAAGGTTATACGGAATTAACGCTCAGTGACATACTGCAAGTAATACCGGCAGAAGCCAAAGCCGGCGCTGTCGCGATGGGAATCATCCCTGTCGGTCTTATTTTCTGGAGAAGACGAAAAAGAAAAAAAGCAGCAAACAATCAAGGCTAAAAAACTGCTCCGTTAATTGACTAACGTAATCAATCTAAAAAGCCCTGAGTCCGACAACAGGGCTTTTTTATCCTTTTAAACAGGTAGAAAGCTAAAATTGATGCCTGCGTCAAAAG
>DQCG01000260.1 GCA_003533825.1 Phycisphaerales bacterium | reverse complement strand
GCTTAGTATAAGTTTCTATCCGTTTTGCTTTGGTTCCGAATCAGGCTGTCTTTTGGCCCGACTGGCATTATTCAGCTTTGCGATATTGTCTCTAAGCAGGTGAAGAGCTCTCATAGGCCCGAGATTACCCTGACATCGCACCACTTTGAATGCCTCGGCTTTAATCCGGGGCAGGGAAAACTTGCTCAATTCCAATTTCTCATGAAGTTGTGCTATACGCTGCTCAACGTCAAGGACTTGATCAAGACTGAACTCTGTGTGTTTTGAAAACTCATCTATCTTATCATGCACACCGATGAGAAATCCATCGAAGGAATTGATCGCCTCAATTTCCTTTCTGAGCTTTGAGACCAATTTACTGGGATCGGAATAGACAGAATGTTGTGAGCTTTCAGATGTCCGCGAGGTTGCTTTAGTCTCGGTTTCATTGCTTGCCGGGTCACTCGGCGAAAATGGAGTGTCAGCGGGATGGCCATTCTGAACATCTTGCGCGTAGAATTGATGTCGAATGACTGCTTCGGCTGCGTCGTCGTCCGCGATCTTTGTTAATGCCGCCTCTTTTGTCGGGTCCGGGTTCCCATTTTGAGCCGGGATGTTGACACGCGCACCCTGAGCGGCGTGTTGCACGTTTCCGAGTTCAAGCATCTTTTTTGTCTCCGAGGGTTCATCATAAAGTTCCTTTCTCCCCCCCCGGCAATCCTGAGTTGGAGTTACCAAATAAAATATACTAATAAAGTGGACATGAGCAAAAAAACCGGGGGAATTTTCCGGCATGGAATTTGACAATCGTTTCCGCCGGGCCTTGAGACTGGTATTTTCCGGACTATCCTGCAGCCCCTTTTCCATCAATTCTATTGGGTGACAGCCTCATCCCAATTGCCGTTTATTGGGATTGGGATGGCTTTTCCCCGCTTTCAAGGCAGGAAGGCGGCTACGGTGACTGTTATCCAGATGATAATGCCGACGGCGAGTTTCGCTGTAATACCGAGCAGCTCGCCGAGCCCGGCGCCGACGCCGCAGCGTACCGACTCTTCCATTTTCCGGCCGCGGGATACCTCCATCGCCAACGAGCCCAATCCCGCACCGATGCAGGCGCCGAGCACCGTCCCCAGGAACGGCACGGGAATCGTAAATGTGCCGATGATAGCGCCCGCAATCGCACCAACAAGAGCCGCAATTGAGCCTTGCCAGCTTGCCCCGGCCCGCTTGGCTCCGTGCATGCCTCCGAGCAGCTCGAACAGTTCGCCCAGACCAGCCAGAACCGCGATCGCGATTAGCGTGTAGATGGAAAAGACGCTTTCTTCCCATCGCCACCAGGCGAACAGGCACGTAGATATGACAATAAACCAGTTGCCCGGCAGGCCGAAGAGAACCAGCATAAGCCAGAAAACGTTGAGCACAATCAGTACGATGAGCAAAAGATAGAGCATAACCGGATTCTATTCGAAAGGTCAAAAAACGTAAACAAATCTTCCCCCGCTCACCCTTCGTCTCCGCTCAGGGTGAAGAGCATCTTCATGCCGAGCAAATCCCACTTCTTCATACCGAGCGAAGACGAGGCATTCGACCGGATGTCGCTTTTACGCCATCTCGGCGAGGGCGCGATTGATGCGCATGATGGCCTCGTCAATTTCAGCGGGGCTCTTGAAGCCGATCACGACCGCGTCCGTCAGGCCGGACTGCATCGTGAAGCGAATAGACTTCTCGCGATCCTCAGGATCGGTGAAATCGCCGTTGCCGATGATTTTCATACCGATTACGCCGTGTTTGTTTTGTCGCATGATCTTGATTTGCTTGAGCACGGGAGGCAGATGAGATTTGTCGCTCGTGGCGTTCCATGTCTCGGCCGGCGTGTCCATGTGAGCGCCCTGTGGATTGATTCGCACCAGGTTGACATCCACCCAGTCCAGCTCTGCCGCTCTGGTAAGTGCCGGCAGCGAGTGACACGATATACCGTGTGCGCGGATGATTTTCTTGTCCTTGGCCTCTTCGAGGGCATCCAGTACCCGCCGGCGTTCATCATTCCAGTTGGCCGTAACACCGCAGTGTGTCAGTAGGCTGTCGATGTACTCTACGCCCAGCTCCTTGCGGTAGCGGTCGAGCACTTCGAGCGGCTTTTCCGGCACGCCGGGCATCTTGGACTGGATGAACAGCTTCTCCCGCGGCAGGTCCTTGATTGCCTCACGAACCATAGTATGGGTCCTGTAGCTTTCGGCCGTGTCGATGTACGTAATGCCCTGGTCGTACGCATAGTGTATCAGCCGGTTGAATCCGTCGGCTCCCAGTGCTCGCTGGATGCTGCCGCCCTTGCTGCCGGTCCCGATACCGAGCCGGCTCAGCTTCAGGCCCGTCTTGTCTAATGTGACCAGGTCAACAGCGGTCGGTTTGCGCTTGGCAAACGGCCCGGAACTGCAGGATGATAATAAAGCGGTGCCGGCCATAACCGCCGTGCCCTTCAGAAATTCTCGCCGTGTGATTCTGTCTCTACTCATAGTCAGACTCCTTCGTACAATTTCGTGCCGCCATCGTTCCTCGATGGCCCGGCTCGTGACTAATTTGATTTAATTCCATATCCTAATCAAAGAATACCGACCGGGCAAGCGCCTTTTTAGCCCGAATATCCTTCTTGGATGCTGCTTCGTATCACTTGTTTCGGGGCACGATTTTCGACCAAATCCGCTTGTAGTTGAAAACAAAAATAAAAAAGTTTAAATATTTTTTTATTCCATGCCCGACAAGCACTTACACCAAAAATTGCGTCTACTTTTTTGTAGATTTTCGCATCAAACGTGCAGATCCGTTCAATTATGGGGGCGCTGCTTTTTAGCCTCCGGCGAAAAACCGCCAAATAACAATATCAAAATCGTGGATCTGAACAATATCGAAACTCGGATTTGCATTCGATTAATCAGATGCGGGGCTGAATATCATAAGGGTGGTTATTAACATTCCGAAATGGCTGGCCGGGCCTTTGGTTTGGCTGTTGCTTATATATCGCAGGTTGCGCTACGGCTGCGCTTTCAGGAAAATCCCGCTGACGCAGGGCGAATTTGCCATTGTCGATCCGAAGGATTACGAGCGCCTGGCGAAATACAAGTGGTTTTTGGCTCGAAGCCCTACCAACTCATACGCCGCCCGCTGGCAGCGAATACGCCCCGGTGGACCGAGAAAGAAAATATGGATGCACCGTGAGGTTATTGATATCCCGGCTCATCTGTTCTGCGACCACGCGAACGGCTACGGCCTCGATAATCGCGCTGCGAATCTCCGCCCCGCTACCGTTTCGCAAAACCTTTACAACCGCTCCAAGACAAAATCAAAAACACGCTCGAAATACAAAGGCCTCGAATGGGACAAAATCCAAAAAAAGTGGAAAGCAAGAATCCAACATAACGGTCGGAAAATTTACCTCGGCTCATATTCAAACGAAATCGACGCCGCAAAAGCATACGACAAAAAAGCAAAGCAATTATTCAAAGAATTCGCCCGCCTAAACTTCCCCAATGTTAAATGTGTTTATCCTAAGTGAAGTCGAACGGGAAGCGTAGTTAGAAGATATGGCTCAACGAGAATGCTTTTTTCTCCCTCATATTGCCGACTGGGTGGCTATATGTACACATGGTTTCACCGTCAGACTAAGATATACTCGCTCGGTGATATTATGATTCTATGTAAATTTTGATTTTTCAGAGTCGAGTCTCTCAATCCATGTTATGTATGGCATCTGATAGTCACGCTTAGCTGCCTCCTCAGCAGCTTGATATGCTTGGTCAAAATAGCCGTTTTCTGTTAGCTTCCAGAGCTTGTGGTAAGCTTTCGACATCTCATACCATGCCTGAGCCGAGTACCTTGCATCCGCATGCTGTGCCGCACTCTTGAGAACTTCTACAGCTTCCTCGATCTGCTTCGGCTCTCCGTTCCTATTGCCATGTCGCCAAAGTGATATCCCATGGTGAAGTTTGGCCACGTGATTGTACGTATAGTCTTCTTCTGTCTGAGCCAGCGTCCCGAACACATCGGCTGCCCCCTTGTAGTCACGACGACGATAAGCCTCTTCTGCAACGCTCCGGAGTATATCAGGATCTTCAGTCTTTGGCTTGGTATACTCTGTGCCTGAATCAACATGGTTTTCAGATTCATGTGACTGGTCAGTGTTGCTGTTGGCAGGTTTTTGGAGTTCGGTTGTTTGGGCCTTGAGAACCCATTTATCAAGGAGTTCTGCATCTATGTCTATCGTATGTACGGGTTCGAACTCTGCTGCGAATCGATGATATTCACCTCTGTAGGTCTCGCTCGTCTCATCAATTTGATCTGGAACGCGGAACAGCAGTGACACTTTACATTCGCCGTCAATCCAAAAGAACGGCTCGATAGTCCATGATTCGTTACTTGCTATGGCCGGTTGGATTTGAAGTCTCGTTCGCTGGCCTGAGCTATCCTGCTCCTTCTGTATCTCTGATCCATTGGTCGAGAAACCACCTGCCATAATCATACCTCGGAGAGGTTCGTGCCAGTTCTTCGTAGTGAAATCATCCAAGTCCTCTTCTCTCGCTTTGCATGCATCCGGCGACAAGGCTGTGAGAATTTCTCTACGTAAGCCCTTATGCAACTCGGACAGTACGCGACTGGGAAGAGGGACGTGAGCCAGTTTGTTTCTGAGTTGATTGATTGCTCTGAATCTCTCTACTCTGGACAAACCCTTCTTGCCAGCACCTGCTGGAATGGGCGCAATTCGCTTCCATACATCAAGGAAGGCTATACTATCTTCTGGTCCTTCACACAGGTATGTACCCAGACTAGCACAAAAAGCACAATCAGATAGTATGTCTGGTTTACCGAATCTCTGAAGCAATTGAATCCAAGCCTCTATGCTTCCTTTTAGACAGAATTCCCCTTCAACTAAGGTCTCCCCATCTGATTGTAGACCAGTCAGTCTGGATCTGAGTTCATTCAAGCTGTCTTCTGAGTCAGGTTCGTTGTACCACTTATTGAGAAGGCGGGAGGCAAGAGCCGTCCCGAGAGTAACGACCAAAGCCTCATGGATGTGAATAAGTCGCCAGATGTGCTCATATATTGCATTGGTGTCGGCGAGTACTCTACGCCGATAAACTTCCCATGCATTGGCCACTGGTGTCCAAAGACGAGCTTTTCCAGACATAATCCTATCTCCCTTGAAGATCTTGGCAAAATATCCCGTTCAAGCACTATTACTATCTCGGTCAGATGATGGTTCCAGATTAAAAGAAATCGCCCGTTTCGCTAAAGTAGATTTGCATTTATAGCGATGGTCGTGTAAGAAATACTATCCGCTTTAGCAACTGACCTATCCAAACCCTGTTGATAACTATTGACCTCCGGCACGTTCTGTACTTTCCGATGCCCCTAATATATCGGGAAAAAGGTTGTGCTCCGGCCAGGCGGATATGGACTTGACGGTTTTTGAAAGTACTGGGTCGATTTTTTCTATACCGCGGCCTCTTCTGTTGAACAGGGCCACACAGTTGACGCCGTTCGACCATCTCACCATAATCGTATAGCATCCGGGCAGGCTGCCGGCATGCCAGGTGCTCCGGCTGCCGTTACCAAAATCCCTGACGTTCCAGCCGCACGCGTAATAGTGCTCGCCGGGCTTGTAATTATCGAGGTCAACCGTCGTCGGCGGCGAGAACATCGTTTCGACCGAATCGGCCGAGAGGATCGGGCAGTCGGCCGGATCGTCGAATGCGGCGGCGAATCGCGCCAAATCAACCGCCGAGGCCAGCCACCCCCCGTGCGAATCCATGTTTTTGATGTTGAACGCGCCGTAAACGGACTCGCCCTTCGATTCGTATGTCACTTCCCCCGGTGCGCGGTCCTCGCGGTTCGACTGTCCTATTTGCATCCTGATTATTCCGAGCGGCGAGAGTACGAACCTTTTGATAAAGTCCTCGTAGCCCAGGCCGGTCTTCTGCTCTATCACCCTGCCCAGCAGACAATAGCCGTAGTTGCTGTAAGCGCATTTCGTGCCGGGCTCGTACTGCAAAGGCTGGCCGTTCATGAATGTGATTATATCGGCCTGAGTTACCGGCAGAGGCGTGCCGAGGGCTTTGCTTATTTTCTTGTCGGCGAACATCGGGTCGAAAGCCGTGTCACGGTCCCATCCGCCGAGATGTTCGAGCAGGTGTAGAATCGTCACTTTTCCTATGTTGGGATCGGGGATTTCTCCCTCGGGTGTTCCGAACGGCAGTATGTCGATAAATTTATCATCAAGACTGAGCTGATTTTCCTCGACAAGTTTGAAAATTCCGGCCGAGGTAACAGGTTTTGAAAGGCTCGCTATTCTAAAAAGCGATGTAGGCTGAGTCGCCGGCGAATCTTCTTTCGACCACGTGTAGCCCCGCGCGAAAACGAGCCTGCCGTTATACGTTATCGCCAGCGAGCCGGCCGAGACCCTGTGCGATACCATAAAGTCCCTCATCGTCTCGTCGAATACAGACAGTTCGGGGACATCAGACCCCGCCTGCTGCCACACTCGCGGGCCTGTAAAAATCGAGCATCCCATCAGGGCCGAGCACATTACCGCCGGCACAATCATCTTGATGATATTTACTGCTGTCCGTTTTTTGTTGAGTTGAAGCATTCGTATTTTTCCTTATTAATCCATTGGCAATTTTGTCCCGATATTCCAACTTAAGCCCGGCACTCTATTCTAAAACATGTCGGCTGTCAAAATCAAATACCTCAAACTGACTGTTTTCGAGTCAATTGCAACAGCAAATCATTTACGGATAATAATATAACACAATCTGTCATTCCCGCGAAAGCGTTTTTGACCATCCCCAAAGCCTGCGGCTTTGAGGCTGCCACCCGTTATACATCCACTCTGATGGGTGGCAGCCTCATCCCGATAGTTGTTATCGGGATGGTGGTGGGTCTTATCCGGAAAACAGTCTTGATTTAACCGGCCGGGGGCGTAATATGGTCGTATGAAAATTCTGGCACTCGAACCTTATTACGGCGGCAGTCACAGGGCCTTTCTTGACGGGCTTTCGAAGGCAAGCGGGCACAACTGGATGCTGCTCACGCTGCCGGCCCATAAGTGGAAATGGCGCATGCGTCACTCGGCGATAACTTTTGCGTCCCAGGCGGCGGAACTGCCGGAGAATCGACGGAACTGGGACCTGTTATTCTGCAGCGACATGCTGAATCTCGCCGAATTTGCCGCCCTGGCTCCTGCTGAAATCGCCCGCCTGCCGAAGGTCATATATTTTCACGAGAATCAACTTACCTACCCGGTTCGCATGGAGGATGAGCGAGACTATCAATTCGCGATGACAAACCTGACCGGCGCCCTTGCCGCGGATGCCGTCTGGTTCAACTCACAGTTTCACATGGATTCGTTTCTTGATGCGCTGGCCAAATTCCTCAAATCAATGCCGGACCATCAGCCGTTCGAAGCGATTGACAGGGTACGGGCCAAATCGTCGGTTCATCCGCCGGGCATACCGGATTTTCCCACCCGGCGGGAAAGACAGCCCGGGCCTCTGCGAATTCTTTGGGCCGCAAGGTGGGAGCACGACAAGAATCCGGAAGACTTCTTCGAAGCACTTAATATGCTTAAGAAAAAAAAGATTTCTTTCAGGCTCAGCGTAATCGGCCAGAGCTTCCGGGACCGGCCGGAAGTTTTCGAAAAGGCACACAGCCTGTATAAGGAGCATATTGACCTCTGGGGTTATCAAAAGAGCAGGGATGACTACGAACGTGTCCTGCGTCAGGCCGATGTCATCGTTTCTACCGCGAATCACGAGTTTTTCGGCATCGGAGTGCTCGAAGCCGTGGCCGTCGGGGCTTATCCGCTCGTACCAGAGCGTCTTTCTTATCCTGAAATCCTCGGCCTCGCGCGAATCGATGGAGCCGGGCAGTTCTTCTACGACGGTACTGCGCGGGACCTTGCCGATAAGCTGAGCGGGCTTGCGGCCGGAATAGAAAAAAGCACTCTCTGGCCCGCGGCAATCAGCCCGGCGATACTCACCGATCACTTAAAATGGCCGAACCTTGCCCTTCGGTATGATAAAGCTCTCGAACAAATTCTACGCAGTATTCATTAAACCGGTGTTTTATGAAGTAAAAGAAAATGCTTATAATCGATACGTCCGGCGTGTATCCAATGCATTGCCGCCGAATCAACAGTGCCGAGCCTGTCGGATTTTCAGTGTAAAGCGCGACGAAGGGGACTGCCGTGGGTATGTTCGTCTTGTCCCCGCACAACATGCTGTGCCTGGCGCTCGAAACTCGACTCAGCCTCACGGATTTTCATGCCCGGTAATTCTGACCACATTTCTCTAATCAGCAGGAACAAAAGAACCAGGGCTAGGATATTGACACCCATCATCCACGTGTTGCTTTTACCAATGGAAAAGAGATAGCTGCTTCCAAATATGAAATTAAATCCATATCCGGTTTTATGCCAGTAAATTTTCAAACAAGCACCGGAAAACAGGGAGTACGCCAGCATAGATCCTTTATAAATGGGTATTTGGATTGCTTGAAACAAAGCGCTCATCAGTAAACCCGACTTTGAATTTATTAAGAGGGCCGCGCCCGCCAGAATACCGAACAGGAATACCACAATAAAGACAATGTTGATTATCACCGTCGAATTTGTAAGTCGATTTGAGAGCAGCGATTGTCCGATAAGACTAATCCCCACCAGCCCGCCGCCAATCTGGATAAGCGAAACTATAATTTTCAAAAGCTTATTCATATCAATAAATCCCTAATTATCGCTGTTTTTATTGATTTCATTCTCGCGATGATATATATCGGTTGTAAACTACCTTGACATTAGCCTGTCATACCGCCCCAGCCCCAATTCAACAGATCCACCGGCTCAAAATTGATAACTCAACACTATTGATACCTGCTGACAGAAACCGGAAAAATGTGACTGATCCCTGCATCTAATTCAAAGATTGGTAAGCTACTGGTTTAGCCAGTGCTTTAACGGTCTTTTAGTTATGCTTGCATTAAGTGTTTTTTGGGGGCTCCGGCAATCCGGATAGCTGTTATCGTGATTGGATTTTACATTCGATTACCGCCGCCTATGAACAGGACCTGGCCCGTGATCCAGTTGGCCTGTATCGAAGCCATGAAGATGACGGCGTTGGCAATGTCTTCCGGTCTGCCCAATCTTCTTAAAGGGTATGTCCCGACGAGATTTTTTTCCGTCTCGGGCGGCAGCCAGCCCGTGTTCACTGCGCCCGGCGATACTGTGTTGACCGTAATTCCGTACGGCCCTAATTCCACGGCCGCAGCCCGCGTAAAGCTTTCGCCCGCCCACTTGCTGGCGTAGTACGAGACTACTTCGGAATACCCGAAGGCGCCGTCGGAACTGATATTGATAATGCGTCCCCACGTGGCCTTTCTTGCAATATAACGCTTGGCGAACTCGGCCGTCATAAGAGCGACCGCCCTGCTGTTGACGGCGAAACTTTTGTCGTGAGATTGTGCACTGATAGTCTCTTTCGGGAACTGGTCGACAAATTGAGGCTGTTTTTTCAGCACATCTTCCGGGATAAAAGTGTCGCATCTGGAGTATGCGGCGTTATTGACGACGATATCGACGGGGCCGAGTTCTTGCTCGGCCGTATCGAATATCTTCGGGATATTTTTCGGCTCGGTCAGGTCGGATTCGAGTGCGACACATTCGCCGCCGGAGTCCCTTATTTTCATTATCAGCTCATCCGGCGAGGATGTCTGCATTTTGAAGTAATAAGCCCGGCCGGGGACGGCGGTTTTTTCGGTGTCTTGCTCGCTGAGCTCGCCGTATGCTTCGGCGCCGGCGCGATAATAGTGGATGAGCACTTTGGCGCCCTGTTTTGCAAATGCGGCCGCCATCGCCGCGCCCATGCCGTGATTGGCGCCCGTTACAATAATGACTTTGCCTGCTAAACCTGTATCTATCATGATGGCTGCGGCTCCCTTTTCGCAAATCCGAAATTATCCGGATTTTATATTCAATTCACCGAGTGTACGGCGCAGCCAGGCGAGGGATTTTTCGATCATCGGTCCGCCGGCGCCTTCGCATTCCATGCTGAGCACGCCGTCATAACCGATGTCCCGCAGTATAGCCAGGATCTTCTTAATATTCTCGGCATTGACGCCGTCGCCTATAGCGCAGTGGCTTACGGCGATGCCGGTCTGCTCGCCCCGTACCGTCGCGGCCAGCGATTCGCTGACGTCCTTGACGTGCACGTGGGTGACCTTCTTTTTAAACCGCTCGCAAAAAGCCACCGGGTCCTGTCCGGCGATGAACGTTTTGCCGCAGCCGCGCCGAGAAGTGTTGCCGAGGTGGCAGCCATGAACTCCCGCCGCGTTAAATCTGTGCCGCTCTGACGCATGTCGATATACTCCATATACTTGTATTACCCGCCCGATCATAATTTATCTCCATGTTGTGTCAAACGAAAAATGAACTCAATAGCTGGCCCTTATAATCCCTGTTTGTTCTGAACGAGGTCGAAAAAAGCTGTGGTCGGCCGTAAATTCATTTTTCTGTTAGGAACAAAAAAATGCATTCTGCCGCTAAAAAGAGCAGGTTATAAAGAAACTGAAAATTTGTCGAAAAAAACAAAAATTCTCTTGCAGATAGAAGTATCTACTGTTATATTATACTTTGTAATGTAAAGTACTTTATCTTATAGGTTATAATTATGGAAAAAGAAGACTCAAACCAGGTAGAAATAAAAGGCCCGGATATTGCGGCCGATGACGTAAAATTTATGCGGTCGGTGGTGGAAAAAATGAGCCGTCAGGTTAAGCCGGATATTCACATAATGATTGTGTGCGGTCTGACATGTATGATTATTTATGCCGTACTATATTTTTTGAAGACACATCAGTTGGACAAGTGGATTTGGCCTATTGGTTTGTCTCTGACGACAGTTTTATTCATTTATGGTTTCATCAGCCTTATCCGAATTGCCAAAGATGAAAAAAAGACCGGTTTTATCTCACATCTAAAAAGGCAAGTCACGTGGGCCTGGATTTTCATAATGCTGCACGGCCTTGCCTGGACAGTATCACCTATTCTGTCCAACAATTTCTGCGGGGGAGATCCGGCATTTCTCTGGGCGATGTTGTTCAGTATCGGGCTGGTCGTACTTGGTATTTTTCATTCTAAGGAATGGCTTTATGGCGGCATCGGAATTTTCGCCGTGATGGCATTGACGTACTTTTTGGGTAATATCGGCTATCTGATTCTTGGCTTGGCAATAGGACCGGGATTGATTATACCGGCGATAATCGTCCAGAGAAATTACAACAAACAGGAACAGGGAAATGAGCAAAGCTGATCAGCTAAAATTCGATGAGATTATCTTGTCAAAGACCCGGCTGGGGATAATGTCGGCCCTTATCGGCGGCGATAAACTGGATTTCACGTATCTGCGAAACGCTCTGAATCTTTCCGACGGCAATCTCAGCATACAAATCCGCAAACTCGAAGACGCCGGCTACATCAAAGTAGAGAAGAAGTTCGTTGGGCGCAAGCCCAAAACGTTTTGTAAAATTACCCGCAAGGGACAAAAAGCCATAAAAAATCTGATTAGTAAACTTGAGGCTCTAATGAACCTTGATTAAGCAATTATTGTCATTGCAGCATAATAGCTTGGGTTTGTACGTGCCTCAGGCTTTATAGATGTCAGTTTTGCGCTTGGTTAATTGCCGCAATAGGTCCGGAAGAGTTATGCCAGTAATGTCACACAAGATGGCTTCACGGCTAAACAGGTTTTCAAGCTCCTTCTCCAATCCAAAGTAGCACCTGCCGTACTCCTTAGGTTCCATTGGAAAAAATTCCACGATAAAATATATTTCGGGCTCTTCAGTGCCGATGCTCTCCTGGTCGAAAGATGAGCCTCGCAGTCCGAGGTATTTTACATTATGTTTCCTGCAGATGCTGGCGATTTCTCCGCTATAGTCTCGTTTACTTTCAATCATTATATTATTGCCCTTAGCCTG
>DQCG01000548.1:2915-4391 GCA_003533825.1 Phycisphaerales bacterium | reverse complement strand
GACATCTAAAATATCCTCAATATTAAGAATTATAAACCAAGTAGCATAAGCCTGTAATTCCCCGCTGTCAAGGCCGCCGGCAATCTCATTTTCTCGCCAGCACGTTAATTCGCCTGAACGTCTCAAAATACGTGCCATCGGCCTGATGCGTTTCTTTAATCATTCGTTCCACCACCGCATCCCGGAATCGCTGCCTGTCCTTGCCGGCAACATAGCCCAAGAAAGGCACAAGGCTCGGCTGGTCGATCCATTTTATCATCGTTTCGGCACTTGCAAAATGCGTATCGGCGTTTCCGCTCCATACTCTCTTTTCGGCAAAGGCAACTTCATCCAGCAGGGCCCGATACGCATCAGCCGCCGGCATATACCAGGGCCAGTCAAATTCACTGAAATAGGGCGCGTACTCTTTTGTCGACATTATCTCTCTCAAAATCCTTATCAGGTTAGTGCAGTTCCCGTCGCTTGCAAACTGAAAGCGTGCCGTACCTTGATTTTTCAGAGCTTTGAAGACATTCCTGAGAAGCTTGCCGTGGTCCATTACCCAGTGGAGCGTCGCATTGGACAAAACCAGGTCGAATTCCGACTCGAAATCAATCGCGTCGATATCGAGCATCTGGAATCGCAGATTAGCCCCGGCGTGATCTTTCCGTGCCGTCTTGACCATATTTTCCGAAGCGTCGATACCCAGTACGAATCCATCCGGCACGAACTTTGCCATCTCCGCGGTCAGAACGCCGTCGCCGCAGCCGAGATCCAGAATCCTCTCGCCGCCGGTAAATTCCAGCTCGGCAATCAGCTTCTTTCCCCACACCTTCTGCTGACTTGAAGCCTGCTTATATTTTTCGCCGTCAAATTCGAATTTCATCTCTATATCTCAAGAAACACAGTTTCCAGATATGGTGTGAATCCCATTTTAGCCCAAAACTCTATTGATATCATATTGGTTTTTGCAACGCGAGCCTCGACGCGGTGGACACCTTTTTCACAAAACCAACTCCGAGCTTCCTTGAGGAGTCTTTTACCAATCCCACTTCGTCGATGTTTCTTAGTAACAGCAAGGTCTTGAACAAGACCATATTCCTTAATCTCTAAAACGGGTGGATATTTTTCGACGAAAGCAAGGCAATATCCAACAACATCCTTGCCTGCTGCGGCCACAAATACACAGGAAGTCTCACTTGAAATATGACCTGTTATAAAATCTGCAAAACCTTCATGTCCGGTCGCTGAACGACTGAAAAGCCGATCACGTTCTCTATGGAAATCCATAAGCTCCTTCCACAGGCCAAGTATTGATGGAACATCTTCCACAACTGCTTTTCTTATGATGACTCTTCTTACCATTATGTCTCCCAGCCCGTAAATTAAAAAAGCCTTCCAAAGCTTGCTGCTCCGAAAGGCTTTTGATACCTGATTCAATAGCTTTCTCAGGGCAGCTTCAGTTTCTCCGCAATAATTATGATAATCGCATTGTTT
>DQCG01000548.1:0-2906 GCA_003533825.1 Phycisphaerales bacterium | reverse complement strand
TCGTTCTGCGTTCGTCGTTCTACGTTGCCTATTTTAGTTAATATCATAATATTCGGCAAATGTCAAGTACAGCATTATAGAAAATATGAGCTTCTTCAGCACTCCCAACGTCGCTTATCATTCATCCGAAGAATCAAAATAAAAATCGGGCGTAAAGTTATAGCGGCCAGATAGTTAAGAACCACGCCTGGAGGGATTCGGACCCCCAACCTTCGGTTCCGTAGACCGACGCTCTATCCAATTGAGCTACAGGCGCAAAATCTTCAAGCTTTTATAGTATAATAAGTTGCCAAAGATAGTGTCAATGTAAATATCATCCGAATAGCGGAAAAATCGGCTATCACTCCGGAACGGTTGCTATATGAGGCTTAAAAAAGCTGTTTTAAGCCGGTTACCCCTGTTATAATATCACACAGAAAAACCATAGCTGTTTGCAAATTTAACAACCGGCAATTACTTAAAGTCAAATTAAAACAATAAGGAAAGAGATTATGAAGAATCTAACAGTCAATTCCGATCCTAAGAAATTTACCAGAAGGGATTTCTTAGGTGGCGCAGCGGCGGCCACGGCCTTCACTATTGTACCTCGCCACGTCCTCGGCGGCAGCGGCAACATCGCGCCAAGTGAAAAGGTCAACGTAGCTATTATCGGCACGGGCGGACAGGGCATAGTCAACATGAAGCAGCTTTTCAACGAGCCCGACGTTCGCATCGCTGCCCTTTGCGACATAAATGAAGTCAGCGACTACAGCATGTTCTACTATGGCGGTACGGCGGGACTTAAACCCGCTGTCGAACAGGTCCGAAAGCGGTACGGCCAATCCTGCCCGACATACCGCGATTACAATCAAATGCTCGATATCGAAGACATCGACGCCGTCCTGCTCGCCACGCCGGACCATTCTCATGCCGTGATTTCCCTGGCCGTAATCGCCAAAGGCAAGCACCTCTACTGTGAAAAACCACTCTGCCGCACCGTGTATGAAACCCGTGTTGTCACCGAGGCCGCTCGCAAGGCCGGAGTCGCTACACAGCTCGGTAATTATGGGCACTCCAGCGAAGATATCCGCCTTGCCTGTGAATGGATATGGGACGGCGCTATTGGAGATGTACATGACGTACATTCATGGACGAGCACCGGCGCTCGCCGCTGGACAAGTCTTACCGGCCGGCCCAAAGTTACGCCGCCCGTGCCAGCAGGCTTCGATTGGCAGAAATGGCTCGAACCCGTACCCGCCCGTCCTTATCATCCCGACTACGCGCCGGTGCGCTGGCGCGCCTGGTGGCAGTTCGGCTCCGGCACGATAGGGGACTTTGCCTGCCACCACCTTGACCCGGCATTCTGGGCGCTTAAACTTCACCAGAGCGAGACGTTCAGCGTCGAGGCAAGCTCCTACGGTACAACCGAAGAGACATGTCCGGCGGCATCGCTGATATATTTCGATTTCCCGGCTCGGGCCAGCATGGGATCGGTTCGTATCACCTGGTACGAAGGAGGAGTTATGCCGCCGCGTCCAGCCGAGCTGGAAGAAAGCAGAAGCCTCGGCGACCACGGCATCCTGTTCATCGGGACCAAGGGTTCCATCCTGGGTGGCGGCTGGTCGAAGTCTCCGCGTATCATTCCCGAAACAAAAATGCGGGCCTACCGAAAGCCGCCCAAGAGCCTGTCGAGGGTCAAGGGACATCACCGTGACTGGCTCGACGCCTGCCGGGGCAAGGGCAGGCCGAGCACGCACTTCGATTATTCAGGACCGCTTACCGAATTTGTACTGATGGGTAATGTCGCGCTGCGTGCCGGTAAAAAGCTGAGCTTCGACTGGAAGAACATGAATATTACGAACGTCCCCGAAGCCAACGAATTCGTCAAGCCGCACTACCGCGAAGGCTGGACAATATAGATTATATTAAGTATATGGGATTGAGCTTATGAGACGGCGGGATTTCATCGCCGGTACGGCGTTTGGCCTGGCTGCATTGACTGCGGGGGGATCGAGCCGTGCCGAAGCCAAAGGGGCAAGATACAAAGTCGCAGTTATCGGCAGGACCGGGCGAGGAAACTACGGGCACGGGCTGGACGTCGTTTGGAACGATATCGAGCAAGCTGAAGTGGTAGCCGTGGCCGACCCGGATCCGCAAGGGCGTGCCGCTGCACAGAAACGGCTCAAAGCTCCAAAGAGTTATGCCGATTATCGCCGGATGTTTGAGAAAGAACGTCCGCAAATCGTAAGCGTGGCCCCTCGCTGGCTCGACTGTCACCATGAGATGGTGCTGGCATGCGCGGAATTCGGCTGTCACGTATTTCTTGAAAAGCCCATGTGTCAGAGTCTGCAGCAGGCGGACGCAATGATAGCCGCCCTTGAAAAGCAGAACTTGAAACTGGCTATTGCTCATCAGACACGTTATAGCCCGGCGCTGGCCCATACTCGGAAGGCGATTGCCGAAGGCATGCTCGGCGATATTCTCGAGCTGCGCGGCCGGGGCAAAGAAGACCGCCGCGGCGGCGGTGAGGACCTTATGGTGCTCGGCACGCACGTTATGGATCTGATGCGTTTCTTCGCCGGAGATGCGCGGTGGTGCTTTGCAAGCGTCAGAGACAATCGAAAGCTTGTCACCGGAAAGCATGTTTGTGACGGGGCGGAGGGAATCGGCCCGCTTGCCGGTGATGAGATTCATGCCGTATATCGTTTTGACGGGATAACAATGGGTTATTTCTCGACGCATCGTGCCCGGTACGGAGCCGCAGCGCGTTTTGGCCTGCATGTATACGGAAGCAGGGGGATTCTGACGATGACAACCGGTACAGTGCCCGAAATATGGTTTATTGAGGATCCGTCATGGCAGCCGGGGCGCAGCAAGGCCCAGTGGAAGCGTATATCGAGTATCGGTATAGATAAACCGGAACCTCT
>DQCG01000225.1 GCA_003533825.1 Phycisphaerales bacterium | reverse complement strand
TACTAAGTAGCACGGTCATAGTACGTCTACTCGACCAATCTTCTCGTTCTGCCTTCTGCGGATGGCCAACCTGAGAGAATGGATGTTAATATTTACAGAAAGCTTGAATTCTTAGCTAAGACTTGGTATTTTATATAAAAAATTAGGCTTGATAGCATAAATGGACCGATATATTTGAGTAAATGTGGGTAAAATGGGATATATTGGTTAATGTGCTGAAACGCTTAGACGATTATGGCCTTTACAACAACTTCAATTTGAAAGGAAGACCGATGAACGTTCAAACGACAAAGCTCTCAACCATTACGATATTATGCTTACTGGTTTTTACAGTGACGGCGGGCCTCTGCAGCGCACAGGAGTGGAGCCGGAAAGGAAAAACCGAGCTTTTCGGCATGATCCAAATGATAGGCAGTGATGAGGTTGACTATTCGTTTCCGGATGAGCTGCCGGTGACATTTGATTTGGACAGCGCGTATATTTACGGTATCGGTCTCGGGTACAACATGACCGACCATTGGAATCTTAATACGGATATTCTCTTTGGTTCGGCGGATGCGGATGTGAAAGTTTCCGGCGCTAAAGTCGGAACTGAGGATATGGACTATATTTTGTGGGATATTAACCTCGATTATAATATTTGGAAAGAGCGTTTTACTCCATTAGTGACCGGCGGTATCGGGTTTATGGATTTCGGTATAGATCCTGGGGGCAGCGCCAAGAAAGTGAATGAGACTGATTTTTCTTATAACATAGGTGCCGGCGTCCGATGGGACGTCAAAGACAACCTTCTTCTTAAGCTGATATACAGGTCTACCTGGACCGAGATGGACGATGCCGATAGCGACCAGCAGTTTAACAGCTTCAGTTTGAGCGTCGCATATATGTTCTGAGACAGCAATCGGCTCTGTTGGATTATGGCCGCATTTGTCTAATGTGTTAGAAGCGTAGGTTATATTCCGGCGGTATTTGAATGTGGTCGGTCTTCGGGTGTTCCAAGCATGCGAAGGCTGCCGTGGAAAGCGAATATCCCGATAGTGCCTGACAGCACAATATTCACGATTCTCGGAATGCTGAACGTGTTCGTAAAATCCAAGTTTGTATTAAGGACGTCAGCCTCCATGATGTATCTTACATACGGCAGGAAAACACTCAGGACCGTCATCAGGACTATTATCATACTTTCGAACAGTGCGACAACCGCAGAAAATCCGGGACGAAAGTATATACCAATCCCACAGCAAATGCAGAATCCGTAGTAGAGGTTCTTATACAGCGGCATCGAATCGAGAACGGCTGCGCGAACGCTTAATCCACCGAAGTAGTCGAGCAAAATAAACAGGGGGGTGATGTAGTAATAAAATTTGGGAATCATATACTTCGAATCAAGACTCATTTGCTGCCTCCATTGAGTCCGGGCCTCATTTCTCGCCTGTAACAAAAGGAAGTCCTCGCAGTAATCAGAATCCGCGGGAATCGGGGAGACAAGATTTGAACTTGCGACCTTCCCTAAGGGACGCTCTGGCCAAACTGAGCTACTCTCCGGCTGCCCATTTTATCAATCTAATCGGGGAGACAAGATTTGAACTTGCGACCTCTGCGTCCCGAACGCAGCGCTCTGGCCAAACTGAGCTACTCCCCGGTCAAAAACCGACTAAGCCTACAGTATAACAACTTCTGAATAACAGTCAACTTCCATTTTCATAAACTCACTATTATATTTCGTTTTACAGTACTGGCTAATTTCTTCTTCTCCTGAGAACCTCTTGTGCTTTTGAGATATCGTTCCCTGTTTGCTGCAGAAGACCGATTTGGATGATTCTCGCTGTGAACCAACTTCCAAGGACCGTTCTGTCGAGTATATTTCCCACCCCGGCCGGTATTATGCTCCTCGAACCGACGAGCCAGATTATCGGTATGCCCAATGTAAAGTTTACTTGTTTTAAGGCTTTGAAGTATATATACATAATACAAAATAGAATCTCTTCAAATATTAGATTTGATTCCGCTCCTGGTTTGAGGAGCGACCTTCCCTAAGGGACGCTCTGGCCAAATTTAGCTACTCCCCGGACAAGCTGAATTGGTATATAGAACATTTATTACTTCAATGCAAGCTATAATAAATTTATTGGGTCGATATCTATTGCGACCTTGACGGCAGGGCGGATGGGCGGCTCGGTCCTCAGGCGTGAGAACAGCCGCTGGATGGTTGTTGCTTCCGGGGCCTGAATAATGATTTGCATCCTGTGGAAACGCTGGATTCGGCTGATTACCGCCGGCATTGGCCCGCGAACCGTCGCTTTCAGGGCTTGACGCTGGATAATCCGGTCTATTCTGTGACGCATTTGCCTGGACGCGGCGTCAAGTTTCTCGAACTTCGTATCCCGCAAAACTATTACCGCCAGCCGCCAGAAGGGCGGCAAATTGCAGGCCCTGCGATGCTTCAATTCCTCTTTGACGAAGCCGTCGAAGTCCCCGGCGACGGCGTATTTTATCGCCGGTTGATTGGCTAAAAATGTCTGGACGAAGACCATTCCCTTTTTCTCGGAACGCCCCGCACGCCCGGCCACCTGGGAAATCAACTGGAAGGTTCTCTCGTTCGCTCTGAAATCCGGCAGATACAGACAGGTGTCGGCACTGATAATCCCGACCAGCGTTACGTTAGGAAAATGCAGACCCTTGGCCAGCATTTGCGTGCCGGCCAGGATGTCGATCCGGCCCTCACCGAAATCCTGAAGGAGCCGGTAATAGTTTTTGCTCGCCATCGAATCGCTGTCGATACGCGAGATGCGTGCATCGGGGAATTTTCCGGCCAGTTCCTCTTCCAGCCGTTGCGAACCGAGCCCGATCATTGCGAATCTCTTGCCGCACAAGGGGCATTTTTCGGGCACCAGCGTCTGAGCCAGGCAATAATGGCATATCGCGTAGCCGTAATTAATATGCTCGCCCGTAACCGTGCGCATCCGTTTGTAGCGGGGGGCTTTGGATTTGTGAAATGTCAGCGTGACGTCGCAGTTCCGGCAGTGCAGTGTGTGTTTGCAGGATGGGCAGAAAACAAAGTTGCTATAGCCGCGCCTGTTCAGGAGCAAAATTGCCTGCTCCTTTTTCGCGAGTGTCTCTTTCAGATGCCTGGCCAGCGGCTCGCTGATAAGATTTATCCCTTTTTGCGTGATTTGACCCTGGCGTAAATCGATGAGCTTCATTTGCGGCATCGGCAGATCCATCACCCTTTTAGGCAGATGCAGCAGGTTAAAATGTTTCCTGCTCCGGCAGTTCGACAGCGTTTCGAGTGACGGCGTCGCACTGCCTAAAATACATTGTGCGTTCGCCAGTTGCGCTCGCTTGATTGCTACATCTCTGCCGTTGTATCGCGGCGCGGTGTCCTGCTTATAGCTGGGCTCGTGCTCTTCGTCAACGACAATCAGGCCGAGGCTCGACAGCGGGGCAAAGACCGCCGAGCGAGCGCCGATAACCACCCGGGCTTCGCCCGATTTGATTTTCTGCCACTGCACGTTGCGCTGGGCGGCGGTCAGGCCCGAGTGCATTACGGCGATTTTTTCGAATCGCTCGTTAAATCGCTGCACCGTCTGCGCCGTCAGGGCGATTTCTGGAAGCAGTACGATGGCGCTTTTGCCCTTTTCAAGAATCTTCCGGATGGTCCTTATGTAAAGCTCGGTCTTGCCGCTGTCGGTGACACCATGCAGAAGGGTGACGCCGAATTCATCGGAATCGATCTGTGCTTTGAGCGAGTCGAGAGCGTTTTGCTGGTCTTCGTTGAGCAGGATGCGACCTTCCGGTGTTATCGATATGCCTTCTGGAATGACGGGCAGGGATTTCAATATTGTCTTATGGGTGATTTTGAGCAGTTGTTTTTCAGCCAGTCTTTTCAGCGGTTCCCTGCCGCAGCCGACTGCCTCCGTAAGACCTTGAAGCTCCAGCGCCGAATTCGGGCCGAAAGCGTTGCATTTTCGAAGATAAGTAATAATTTGTTTCTGCTTTTTACCCCTCAATTCGTCGATCGTTTTTTCGGCGCCGGATGGGTCGATTTTCAGGTAAACATTTCGCTGGGTTTTCACACCGGCGTTTTTTTTTACCGCCGCCGGCACTATCGCTGCTAAAACCTGCCCGAGCGGACAAACATAGTAACCGCTGATCCACCGCGCCAATTCCATCAGCTCGGCATTCAGCAGCGGTTCTTTATCCATCACGCTTATAACCGTTTTGAGCTTATGCCTTTTCCCGGGTGCGGCGAAGGATTTTTCTAAAGGGACGTCGGCTTCGACGCAGAAGCCCTTTTCGAGCTTATTCTTCCTGCCGAAAGGGACTTCGACCCTCTGCCCCGACTGAATCGGCCATATCTCGTCCGGCACGCCATAATCGAATTCCGTATCCGCCGCCGTATCGAACGCCACACGAATAATATGTCGGCAGGGCGGCTCCTCGGTTTCTTCGGCAAACAAATCTTTAGTTTGGTATTTACTCATACAATTACTATATGGATTGAGCCTGTGTTCACAGTTTATGAAAACAAGCCATTAATCATTAGCCCTGTATAATCCTTCCTTGCGGCGTTTCTCAGACTTCTCATCAATGAACGTGTCCTCGCAAACGTCGAGCCCGAGCTTTGCTATCAGGCTCTTGAGGTAATCAAGGTGGGGGCAGGGCGGTGCGTGGAAATTATCTTTGGTTATGCAGGAGGATAGATGCACGATGATTCGGTCTTTTGTTACTGCCTCAGTCTTTTTTATCCGGCGGATCAGGTTGCTCAGCTTACGGTGAACCGCTTGGCCGCAGCAGCCGCCGCAGGTCATACTTAGCATGCGATAGGCCTTGTCCTTCGGGTATCCGGCAAAGCCGCCGGTACGTTCATGGAATGCACTCTCGCAATTGTAGCCGGAGCAGCGTTCTTTGACAATATGGCACTGCACGATGACGATGTAGTCTTTGTCCTTCATATTTCTTATATTTTTAGCTTTCTGATCTTAGTATTGAAAATTTTTTGTGGCCATTCCATTAATATAATCGCTGAAGTGAAGGCAGTAAATTATCGATCTAAAACATCTTTGTCGAGGAGTTGCCTGATTTTCTGGCAGACTTCTCCTGCAATCCTCGTAGACTCTTCTGCTTCCTGGCGTGTTACTATTTCCCATTCTCCTGGATAGCGAGTCTCAACTGCAAATCGATTGATTGTTGCTAAATCGTATATTGACAAATCAGGGCGATAATTTTCAGGGACGAGATTCAAAAGTTCTACTACGTCGTGACTTTTAGGGAATTGTATCGAACAGTATACAAGCAGAGCTTTTATGTATTTTTCTACGCATTGCTGGCTATGAAAACAAACGGGATTCAGAGGCCAATCTTCTTTTAAGACCAATAAATACCCAGCGGTCCTGAAGTCCTCTTCAGCTTTTTCTGTCCATTGTTTTACGAGTTTATGCTGTTCAGGCCGAATGTTCATAAAGTACCCTGCCCTGCCTGACTGCCGGATATAAAATGTGGCCGGCTACATCACGATATTGTTCGAACTCCTGCGGTGTAACAAGTATCAGGTCTAATGGAATGTCTCTATCAGC
Organism: Phycisphaerales bacterium; assembly: GCA_003533825.1. Classification (GTDB taxonomy): domain Bacteria; phylum Planctomycetota; class Phycisphaerae; order Sedimentisphaerales; family Anaerobacaceae; genus JAFGPJ01. The sequence continues at coordinate 2,403 of DQCG01000225.1, read as the reverse complement.
CAGAGAGACGTCAATCTTTGCTGCCTGTTTTCTTTTGGAACCTTTCGTTTCCATGACAATAAGTAAATCCACATCGCTGTTAAAGTCGGCTGATCCGCAGGCGTATGAGCCAAAAAGAATTATTTTTAGCGGATGGAACTCGGAGACTATTCGTTTGACCATTGCATCAATTTTTTGATGTACATTTTCCATAATCACCAACTGAACATATAACTTTATTTTTAGTCTACTCTAAAAAAATCGGCCTTACAAATTATTTCAGTTTAAAATAATCAGAGGCGATTTGTGTTATAGTCTCGCCGATGGCGAGCGATGCGGTCGCTGCCGGTGACGGTGCGTTCAGCACGTGAATAGAATTGCCTTTTCTTTGTATCTTGAAATCGTCGATCGGCTCACCGTTCGGCTCGACCGCCTGAGCCCGCACCCCCGCCTTGCAGGGCTTTAGGTCGTCGGCCTGCAGCGATGGTATGAGCCTTTGCAGTTGCCGGAGGAAAAGTTTTCTTGAGAATGCCCTGGTGTATTCGCCTAATCCGTATCTCCAGTATTTTAAGAACATTTTCCAGAGCCCGGGGTAAGACAGGGAGTCCCATGAATCGGCTAAGTTAAAATCGGTTTTGCCGTAACCTTCCCTCTTGAATGAGAAGACGGCGTTCGGGCCGCACTCGACACTGCCGTCGATTTTCCGTGTAAAATGAACCCCGAGAAAGGGCAGGGCCGGGTCCGGAACGGGATATATCAGGCCCTTGACTTTCTCCTGCGCCTTTTCCGTCAGCTCGTAGTAGTCTCCGCGGAAGGGGACGATCCTCATTCGCGGCGACACGTTATCCATTTTCGCTATCCTGTCACATTGAAGGCCCGCACAGTTGATAATATATCTCGCACTGAAAGACTCCTGGTTTGTCACAACCTTCGTAAAGAAGTCATGCTTGTCAATTGCTGTAACTGGGTGCGAAGTCAGAACCTGGTTGCCGCTGCCTTTTTTCTCTATGAGCCGGCTCAGTTTCTCTGCAACTTTAGTAAAATCAATAATTCCCGTCCCGGGCACGCGTATGGCTGCAATGCCCTCGCAGGAAGGCTCAATTTCTTTGATTTGGTCCGGTCCGATTTGCTCGATACCCTCTATATTGTTTTCGATGCCGTTCTGGAAGATTATTTCAAGGTTTGTTAGTTCCTTTTCCTTCGTTGCGACAATTATTTTCCCGCAAATCTTGTGGGGTATTTTGTGTTTTTTGGCAAATGAGATAAGTTCTTGAGCTCCTTTGGTGCAGGTCTCGGCCTTATTTGAGCCGGGCTCGTAATACAGCCCTGAGTGGATAACGCCGGAGTTATGGCCGGTCTGATGTGTTGCGACTTTTTCCTCTTTTTCCAGCACGACAATGCAAATATCAGGATGACTCAACATCATCTTATAGGCCGATGCCAGGCCGACGATTCCGCCCCCGATGACGGCAATATCAAAATCAATGCTTCCGTTCATTACGTCAAATCCTAAAATTCCAGAGCAAACTTTCAGACTATATCAGACTATACAATAACCCACACGCCTGGCAGCGTCAATTATTAACCAAGTGCCGGTCGGGCTAATGAAGTGTGTAGAACTCGGGAAAATACATGATTGCATTTGAGCGCAAGAATAGCAAGGCTGCAGGAAGCACCTGTTATATGTCCGGTACGATTTCGGGGTAGACCTGGCCGGTCGAGTTGATTTTGAAGATGTAAATCAGCCCTTCCCTGAGCTTCCAATAAACGGCGTTTCCATAGATCGCGCTGATATCGTATTCGGCGAGTTTCTCGGTATCGTTTGCCAGCTCCCAGATTTCAGACCAGAACAACTTCTTCTGCTCAATCGGCAGCGCTTCGAGCATGTCCTTATATCTTTGGGGTTCGGCACCGGGTTCTTCGATGGAAAAGCCTTCTGCCGGCGTCATTTTCTCACCATAGACCCTTCTCCACAGATAAAGAGCCCTTGTCTTGCCGTCCATGACCATTTTGTTGCCGAACTTCACAATCAGGGCGTCGAAGTGGATAATATCGCCTGCAATCGTGTATTCTTTCTCCAGGATTTTTTTGAGCTTATTGTTCCGGGCGGTCTCAACGAATCGTATCGTCGTGAAAAGCTCCCCATCTCGCATCTGCTGGGCGACCACCTTGGCGTAGCCGATCTGGTCCTCACTGCTCAGGTTGGTAATTGCCTGCTTTAGCTCCTTATTCTCGGCCAAAAGCTCGTGGATTGTCGCAATCGCCTTATAGGGCGTGCGGCCAAGATAGGCCATCCCAACAAGAACCGCCCCGATAATAACCAGCGGCAAAATCTTCAGTTTTTTTCGCCCTTCTGCCATATATCCCTTTTTACTGGCAAATAACACTTATCGTAAGAAAACCATCCTTTCCTACTTTATCATC
>DQCG01000576.1 GCA_003533825.1 Phycisphaerales bacterium | reverse complement strand
CAAAACCAGGATGGCTCTTTGGAGATTCTCTGGACAAGGAGCGGCGAAAGCACTGATGCCGACTGGAGAGAATTTGTGGCCGAGTGTGGTTTGTCCGTCGAGCCGGCCGCACCCGCAGATACCGATAGCGACAGAATGGTCGTAGTCGGCTTTAACTCGGCCGGAACGATTTTTCATCGTACTAATGTCCCTGACGTGGGAGCCAAAGAAATTGAATCGATCATTAAATTACAGGCTGAGACCCGGTTGCCGCTGTCTCCCGATCAAATGGAGATGGCCTGGCGGGCCGACCATCTACAGGATGGGCAAGTCGGCGTTATTATGGCAGTTGCAAGAAAGGAGCAGTTGCAAAAGTTTGTGGATAATGTACGGCCTTTTGAACCGACAAAAATATTGTTGAGCTGTGAGGGAATAGTGAAAGTATGGGGGGCGTTCTTCTCCGGAAATAAAGAAACTGCCGTGGTTTTGAGTACCGGCACGCACGACACGCAGGTCTGTCTGGTTGAAAATGGGCGATTGAGCAATGCCGTAGTCCTGGATATTGGAGTAGATGATTTTTCCACGGATGGCACGGTGGAACAAAACGAAACCACTGAAAGATTCGCCCAGGATATGAGTAGTGTGCTCGAATTATTTGGTTGTTCCAATCAAGCGGAATTGCCGGTTTTTGTGCTGTCCGACGGCAGTGCTGCGTACGTAAGTATAGTTTCATCTCTAAGGCTGGCGGGATTGAATGCGCGAGTAGCCTTGCCGGATGTTAACGGATTAATGGCAAAGAGCGAACTTTCCGTTGAAGATATATATGAGTATCGTGTGCCGATAGGTCTTGCTTTGATGGCATTTGATGAGACCACAGATGAGCTTAACATTTTTAAGAATTTGTACAATCCTTCTGAGAAGGAAGTCAAGAAACATTGGCTGCACTCACCGAAGGTGACATGTGCAATTGCGTCTGTTATGCTTGTCTTGCTGGCTATTGTTACTTTTGCAGTTGATGTAACCGGACCCAAAGCAATCGAGAAACGCCTGGAGGCATCCGTTTCTGATACTGATATGAACCAGCTTGTCAAGAGGCAGCAATTGATCAAAACAGTGGCGCGTGAAAGGCCGGATTTGCTGGATATTCTCAAGCTCGTGAACGAAAGCGGTGAACGAGGCATTACACTTACGAATCTCTATTTCAAAAAGGGTCAGCCTGTGAGCATAAGCGGTCAGGTCACAAGCAATGACCAGTTAAGCAGATTTGAGAAAAACTTACAAGATAACAAAGGTATAGAAAAAGTGAATTACACTGCGAATATGAATGCAAAAAGCAAAAGAATCACATTTACCATGACTTTTCATTATAAGAATTTCACCAAAAAAGCAACAAGGACAAGAGGCTGAAAATCGGGGAAACCATGATCGATAAATTAAGTAAAAAAGATATCAGGGCGATTAAGATCGGTGCCATAGCCGCAGTGATCATCGCGGTATTAATGTTTGGTTCGAAGTTGCACGGTCGCTGGAAGAAGGCCAAAACAAAAGGTTCTGAACTATACGCTAAATTGGATGCTATAGATGTAGACCAGATCAAACAGGCGGGCCTGATGTCAATTGTGCCGGTAATTGAAATGCCGAAAATCGAGGAAGAACAGAAATTTCTGTTCAGAGACAAGCTTAGCGAGCAATTGAAGAGGGCCGGAATAAGGAATAAACCTCTGCAGGTTCAGGCCGGCAGAAAATCACCGCAGGCCGGATACAAGCTGCTGCTTGTCAAGTGCAACGCCACGTGCAGGTTCTCGCAGGTGCTTGATTTACTCGCCCGGCTGAATGAGAATCCGTACCTGGTTGGAATCGAAGAACTCAAAATCAAATGTGACCCAAAGAAAAAAGGGCAAGTGGACCTGGATCAAGTGGACCTGGATTTAGTGGTATCGACGTTCGCCATATAGGAGAAGTAGATCATGAATCTTGATTATCTAAAAAATAAAAAGGAACTTGTTCCAACCTTACTGCTTGGGATTTCAGTGCTTTGCGGTATTGTAATCATGGTAAAGGTAACAGGTCTTTTTATAGCCTCGGCCAAGGCGGAGAACCTGGTTGAACGGGCTATCGAGCAAAGCAAGCCGGATCCCAATAATGTGAAAAATCAATTGGCCAATTTCGAGATGATTGCTGCAGATTTGAAGAATAATAATCTTTTCGCGCCGCCTGAAGCGAAAAAGCACCCTGTTGAGGCAGTATTGGGCATTTTCGGTGACCAGGTGCTGATTAAGGAAAATCTTGGTGACCAGGTGCTGATTAAGGAAAAGTGGTACGATATCGGTGACACGATAGGAGAAGCAAAGATTGTTGCAATTGGCCCCACGTCAGTAACGATTGCGTGGGACGGTAAGGAAAAGGCATTTCTGCCAATCCAGGCGGTGGTTGCAGAAGCCTCGGGCGGGCCGAGGGGCAGAACCTCAGGGGCAAAGGGAAACGAAGGTGGTAAAAATGAAAATAGAGAGGGAGGTCCCCAGTCAGTTACAGTTCGAGTTGAAGGAGGGATGTCGGAATTTGGCAGTCGAGGAGGTCCCGGCGGAGCTGGATTTATGGCAATGAGGGAGAGATTTGAAAATATGTCCGAGGAGGAAAGGCGGGCTGCGATAACCCGAATGCGTGAAAGATTTGCCGGCGGTAGAGGGGGGCCGGGTGGAAGGGATTCCGGTGGAAGAGGGGGACCCGGCGGTGGACGGGGTCCCGGTGGAAGACGGTAAAAACATTATTAAAAAGAGGTGAATCAAATGAAACAGTCAGGAGCTACGATAGTATTTGTAATAGTCTGTGCCGCGGTGCTTGCTGCTGCTTTTGCGGCCGGAATTTGCATCAGAGAGGTACGATTCAGTGCTGCCAGGAATGAATTTACAACAGCCGCAGTAGTTGAGAAACCGAGTCCTGAGCCTGAAAGAAGCCGGGAGCAGGCAAGGCCGATGCCCGGTCCCGGAGGCATGGACGCAAGGCGCGGACTTTCGCCGGAGGGTGGAAACCGGGAACAGGCGAGGCGGATACCGGGCCCCGGAGGCATGGATGCAAGGGGTGGTTTTTCCCCCGAGGGAAGAGGCGGATTAGGAGATCAAAGAGCCGGTATGAAAGAGCGACTTGAGAATATGTCCGATGAAGAAAGGGAGCAATTCATGGCCCAAATGCGAGAAAGATTCGGCGGCAGGCGGCGAGAAAATATGCCCCAACTTTCTGAAGAAGACAGGGCAAAAATGAGAAAGGAACTGGAAGAGCTACAGACCAGATCTGAAGAAATGTCGGATCAGGAAAGAGAAGAGGCGAGA
>DQCG01000272.1 GCA_003533825.1 Phycisphaerales bacterium | reverse complement strand
ACCGGATTGGCAACATAAAAATTCGTCAGCAGCAGGCCGTCAGCAGCCATTTTGTCGAGATAAGGAGTTTTGAGGCGTGGGTGCCCGTAACACCCCAGATCACCCCAGCCTAAATCGTCGGCGAAAATGAAGACAATGTTAGGTTTGGTAGCTAACGGCAGGACATCGGCGGCGTGCAGCGCACTCAGCGATGCCAGCAACACGGCAAGGAGTGTACCTGAGTAAATAGCTTTCATATCATTTCTCCATAAAGTGCGATTGATCTTGGGTTTTCATTATTAATCTCCTGTAACGGCTTCGGGTAATGCGTGTCTACCCGCATTCTCGCTTTGCCGAATATCGGTATGTCTCACCCTCCGATTTGTATACCAGTAATACTTACCCTTTGCATCTTGATCGGTGACTATGGGTGCATCATACTCCACAGCAATCACGGTATTTCTTGAATCCGGCGCATTCGCAGGCACTTCAACCTTAGTGACGTGACCGTTAGCTTTATAAGTCACCGGTAAAGCCTTGCGTTTCGGGTCTGCAAGGAAGTAAGCTTTGGACGGCTTGCCAACGATGCCATTGAACTCAATGCCTTCCAGCTTCCACTCCAAGACGTGCAGATAGATGGTCTTGTCCTTTTGGGTCATCGCTCCCCACCAGAAATCGAAATCAACCGGGGAGTAATTTGTGCCGTAGATCGACTCGCCGTTCACTTTCATCCATTCACCGACTTCCTTCAGACGCTCGATCTCTTCAGGCAGCAAGGTACCTTCCGGCATCGGGCCGACGTTGAGAAGGAGATTCACACCCCGTGCGCCACACAGCGCCAGGAATTCAATGATGTCCTTTGAACTCTTCCAGGCATCGTCGTTGCGGTCATAACCCCAGTTGTGACGCATGGTCATGCAGGTCTCGGCATCTTCCGTCATTCGCTTCTTGGGAAGCATCCGGTCAGGAAGCGATTCAAAGTCGGCATACTTGCGCTTTCCCACCGGCACCCTGCGGCTGTAAAGGCGACTGCAGATCACGGCATTCGGCTGCAATTCACGCACCCGTGCGCCCTGCGCGTCGGCTTCGATCACGTCATTGCCGCCTGTATCAAACCACAGAACGGCCATCTCGCCATAGTTCGACAGCAGTTCATCGAGGTTTTTCTCGACCAGATCGAGATACGCCTCTGTCGACATGGTCCCGGGATTGCCCCTGCCCCGTGAGCGGTGATACCAGTCCTTGAACTGGGAGTAGTACACACCAAATTTAATCCCCTGCTTGGCGCATTCCTCTGAAAGTTCCTTGATGATATCGCGCTTAAACGGAGAGGCTTCCATGACGTTGTAATCAGTGGCCTCCGTCTCAAACAGGCAAAAGCCGTCATGGTGCTTGGAGGTGATGACCATGTATTTCATGCCCGCCTTCTTGGCAGTCGATACCCACTTTGCGGCATCGAATTCCGTGGGATTGAATTTTGGTGCCAATGTATTCCGGTATTCTTCTTTCGGAATATTAGCGCTGTTCATCAGCCATTCCGCACTGGCTCCGCCCTGTTCCTTGCCGTAATCGGTGCCCTTCCATTCCCCTCCCTGGACGGAATAGAGCCCCCAGTGGATAAACATGCCGAATCGGGCATCTCGCCACCACTCCATGTGGGAATCGTTCTTAGGTGCAGAAAATGCCAGCACGGGCATGAGTGCCAGCAGTACAAGTAAGGTGCTAAATGATTTGTTCTTTGTCATCATTACATAATCTCCAGTTTTCCGATTTTTTATCTGTTCCGTTAGTAACTCAGCGTCCCGCCTTTTTTGGGTTTCTGCGTTTCGCTCTCCCACCATTCGCTGGGGCCTTCGGCTTTGATGTCCGCCCAGAGCTTGAGGAGGATATTTTTCATTTCCTCAGTCTTTTCCGGCATTTTGGCGGCAAGGTCATTTTTTTCCTGCCAGTCCTTTTGGACTTCAAATAGCTGGAATTTTGTCAGCGTCTCGTCACCGACGATTTTCCAGTCACCGATACGCATGGCGACCCGATCATTCGGCGAAGAAACGTGTGTTCGCCAGAACATTGGGATCTTGCGCTCGACCTGCTTTCCTGACAAAGCGGGAATCATGCTGACGCCGTCGATCGTGCGGTCTGTAGGCAGAGGAATCCCCGTAATGTCGAGCACCGTCGCAAACACATCCGTGCCGATCACAGGCACATCGCTGGTGCTGCCCGGCTCAATATGCCCCGGCCAGCGGGCCAAGCCAGGCACACGAACACCGCCCTCGTAATCACTGCGTTTGTTTCCGCGCAAACCGCCGCTTGTTCCACCATAAGCCGGAACAGGGCCATTGTCGGACGTGAAAAACAACAATGTATTCTCGCTTAAACCCTGCTCATCCAAGGCATCCATCACCATACCCAGCGCATGGTCGAGCTGGGTAATATTGCCCATGTATTTGCTGTTTTCGTGCCCCTTGTAGAGAGACTGGAAACGTGAATCGGTGGCAATCGGTGAATGGGGTTCATGAAACCAGACGGTCAGGGCAAACGGCTTCTTCGGATCGTGAAGGTCTTTTAACCAATGAACGGCCTCTCCTGCCACAAGCTGGGCGGAATAGCCCTCCAGCTCGCCCACGGGCTCGCCGTTACGCACAAAATTGTTTGGATTTTTATGGCTAGGGCTGGCGTTATTGTGAGTTGCCATCCAGTAGTCGTAACCATGATCGTCTGGTTGAGGATATTCAGACTGATTGAATTGCTGCTTCGAGAGCAGATGCCACTTGCCAACGTGGCAGGTTTCATAACCGACCTCTTTTAATAGTTCGGGATAGGTGATTTCACTGGCCCGAAGATGCGACGGTCCATTCCCGGATAGGTGCCTCCACACGCCATTGCGATAGGGTGTCCTTCCCGTCAAAATCGCCGAACGTGACGGCGAGCAAACGCCGCAGGCGGAATAGCACTGGGTTAACTTTACCCCCTGCGCTGCCAGCTTATCCATATTCGGGGTCTGGATCAGTTCGTTGCCATAGGTCGCAGAATCGCCCCAGCCCATATCATCAGCTACCACAACGACAATATTCGGTTTTTTAGTTTCAGCATGCGCAGAAAAACCAAACAGCAGAGCCATTACAAAAATGCACATTATTTTAATATTCTGTTTCATTATAAGCCTTTCTTTTCACTTTTTTCATATCCGAAACATAATCTCATATTAGACGGCGCTCATTTCAATCGGATGCGAAATCCGTTGACTATCTTACCCGGCAGGATTTTAGGAAGCAGGATCGTCAGACCATCCGAAGAGCGTTTCCATATGACCTTCTTGTCGCTGCCCATCAGCTTGATGGATACAATATCACGGTCGAGCAATCCGCCGGTCGCCAGTGTCTTGATCTCAATATCTTTCGTTGGCCGGGCGAGCACAAAGGCGTAAAGAACACCGTCTTTGGCTGTGAAGCGAATGTCTTCTTGCGTGAAGTTCTTATGGTTTTCACCCTGACGACCATCCTTCATCTTCAAGGGACCTTCGCCGAAAGTCTTCCAAGGGCGGGTGCCGTAGATGCCCTCGCCATTGATTTTCAAAAAATCGCCAAAGGCGGTGAGGTAGGCGACCTGGTTTTCGGGCAGAGTCCCGTCACCGCGCAGGGCGATGTTGAGCATGACGACTCCGTTCTTGCTTATGGCATCGACCGCATTGCCGACCATCACCGGAATGCTCATTCTGTTGACCGAGCCCTTGCGATAGAACCAGCCCCCCGAAAGGTCGGTCGCCCACATCCAGGGTTCGGGCTTGATGTCTGCCGCACTGCCTCGCTCCAGGTTGTAGGTAAACGCCCGTCGATCCGCATTTCCATCCTTGAACGAGAGAACGACCGTCTGCTTGCCGTCGTTCTCCTTCAAATCCCGGTTCAGGTAGTCGGTGAAGAGCTTGATCCCGAGCCCTTTTCCCGTACCGATTCTGGGATACGGCGAATCGTTGTTGAACATGTCGGGGTCATACTTCTCGATAATCTCCCAGCAACGGTCATACCAGTGCTGGTTCCAACTGTCCTGTCGGGAATAGTTCCTGGGATCATACTCCATGTTGAACAGTTTCGCTTCCAGCGTGCCCGGCGTCTGGTGCTTTCTCGCTGTGTTGAAGAAGCGGGGCGACCAATAGAGGTGCGTCGAAACGCCGAACTTCAATCCATGCTTGTGCGCCGCATCCTTCCACTCGCGCAGCGTATCGCGTTTGGGCCCCATATCCACCGCGTTCCAGGGGTGGGAGAAGTCGTACATGTCGAAATTATCATGGTGGCAAGCCACCGGCATGATGAAACGAGCGCCGTTGTCCTTGAAGAATCTTACGAGGGCTTCGGGGTCCCACTTCTCGGCTTTGAACAGCGGAACCAGATCCTCGTAGCCGAATTCGGACGGATCTCCGTAGCGCTGCACGTGCCAGTCGGCCAGAGTCTGCGTCATCTTCAACTGCGCACCGGTTTCGCCCTCGTTAGGGCCATACATTCGCCGGCCATAGTGTGATCCGTCGTTCGGCCGGTTTTCATCAATGGCGGAGGGGACGCCCCAATGCGTCCAGATCCCGATTTTGCCGTCCACGAACCAGTCCGGCGTCTGGTAGTTCTCCGCCATGGACTCCCACGTCGGCTCCATCTCCGTGACGCCGTCTTTGGAAGTCTGTGCTCCCAGTGGATGGGCTGTCGCCGTTTCTTGCCATTGGATGCTCGCCGTTCGTTTCTGGATATCGAGTTGAACCGTTGCATGCCGAAACGTTCGGGAATAGCGAAAACCGTCCTTCGTTGCCGGACCGTTCGGAGGACCAAGGGGTCGGTCATATTCCGGAAACCAGCGCATCCAGCGGTCGTTCTCGTTGGCCGAGTACCCCTCGTGGATGCGGAAGTAGCTGTGCTTCTCGGCGCATACCAGGAAGATGGCCAGAGGATAGGTCAGGCCCGCACGCGCCTGCGCATGGGATCCGACAGTCGCGTGTCCCTCGTCGATGCCCATGACGCTCGTATTTCTGGGCGAGGCGAAGCCGGTCGTGAAAGCAATGATCTTGCCCTGGCGTGCGGCCTTCTGCATCGCGTCGATGCCCTTGGCCACATACTCCTCATATCCGGCGCCGCCCACGTTGTGGAAAAATCCTTCCAGGTAAGATCCGTCAAAATAGTCCAGATACTCGAGCCCTGCGTTCTCGAAGCGTGCGCGGAGGATGTTAGCGATCATCAGTTCGTTCGGGCCGATGGCTTGACGCGTTTGCTTCATCATCAAATGGTAGCCATCCATCGTCTGCTTCTTTTTCGCGGCGCCGATCTGCTGGGCGAGATATCCCGGCTCCAAGGCCTTAATGTTGCCGTCGAGGAAGATGCCGTCGATGTGCGGATCCGCGGTCATGCTACTACAAGTGTCCGCCCACCACGTGCGCAGATCCGCGTTGGACAGGTCGTAAGCCTCGACGCGATTGCGTACGAGCTTGGTGCTGCCCTTCTTATCCTTGAGCAACGCTCCGGGGATTTGCCCGAGCCCCTTGTTGGCCGCATAGCCGCCGTAGTGGACCATGACGTTGCGGTAGTAGAGGATCTTCGCCTTTGGGTTGATCTCCTTCACCGCCCGAGCCGCGATCAATGTCCCCGCTTCGACCGAGCCGTGGTCCTGATGGCCGTTGGCTTTTTCGAACGTGATCAGCGGGAACTTGGCCAAGAACGCGATTTCTTCGTCGGTATAGGACTTGGCCTTACGGATATGCATGTACAGAGGAATGCGATCCCAAGTGAGCCGGGGATAGTGATCCTTGGGCACGAAGCGACTGCCATCGCTTATACGCAATGAATCGGCCGCCAGGCCCGACTGAAGCCCCCCTCCTACAATACAAGCCACTGCCAAATGTAATATCCTTTTGTTCATGAACGCTTATTCCCCTTCCAATCAATCCACGAATGTGAAGTGAATGGCTTTGAGGCTGGCTTGGGCCAGGTTGCCCTCAATGCACGAGACACTAACCGTGTATCTTCCCGGTTCTGGGAAGTTGATCCATCCAATCGGGAATTTCTGATAGTTGTGAGACGAGTTCTGCTGATTCTGAATGTGCTGGCCACCGGCCACGTCAACACCCCAAACAATCCGACCCTCTCCGTTGTAGGTTAGATCCACATTGTAGTAGCCAGATTTGAGTACATCGACCTCCCATGATGCCTTGCCGCCTTCGGCCCACTGCCAGACACGCACCAAATGCTTCCACTCGCCGAACTTCTCCATCCATTTCTTTGTCTCCTGCTTCGCACCCGTTACCTCGGCAAACTGTGCGAGGATGGTCGTCTCAAGTGCGGGATCTATTCCCCAGCAAGAATCCACCTCAGGTGATTCATCAAGCTCGACCTGGACGACTGGAATCAGTTTCTCAGCAGGACGAGGAGGTAATTGTATCTTCGTCCAGTTGCCCATTGTTCGGACTTTCAGTTTAGTGCCTCTCTTCTTGCCGTCCAGAAGACATGCAGACTTGACCTTGGTTTTCAGGCCGGGCAGATACAATTCGCCGCTTTTGGGCTCATTGAATACGCACAGGAAGAGAGTATTGTTTTTCACTGTGACATCGCCCCATGGCAAAGCATGCTTCCAGGGCGACGCATCTGCCCCGTAAACGACCTGCGGGTAGCGTCTGATCCACTCTCCGGCTTTCCTCAAGGTGCGAGTCGCCAATTCCGGCACCGTCCCGTCACCTTTCGGCCCGATATTCAGCATATACGTGCCCCCTCGCCCTACACAGGATACCAGGCGATGCAGAATCTCCTTTGGTGCCTTCCAATAATTGTCGTACCACGCATATGCCCACGAGTCATTCGTAGTATCCACCGTTTCCCAGATGCCTTCGACGTTTTCATTGGGCACCTCCATATCGCCCAGCGTCTGGTAGTCCCCCAGTCCATAGCCAGCCCGACCCGAGACAAGTGCCTTCGGCTGATTCTTGCGGACAATCCGAACCAGTTCCTCGACATACTCTCTCGGTATCCGTCCAGGCGTGTCAAACCAAACAATTGCAATCGGACCGTAGTGCGTAGTGATCTCCTCGACCTGAGGACGGCACTTGTTCTCGTAGTAGTACTTGAAATCCGCATCCTTACCATCTGCCGTTTGCTTCGGCCCGTTACCGCCGCCCGGGAATGTCCAATCCTGGTTGTGAGAGTAGTAGAATCCCAGACCAAGCCCATATTTCTGACATGCCTTCGCCAGTTCCTTCATCGGATCACGTCCGAATGGCGTCGCGTCCACAATGTTGAACTTGTTCACCTTCGAATGGTACATGGCTAAACCGTCATGGTGCTTCGACGTGATGACGATGTATTTCATCCCTGCATCTTTCGCCAGTTTCGCGATCTCATCGGCGTCGAACTTGACGGGATTGAACTTGCCCGCCAGCGCCTTGTATTCATCGATGGGGATGTCCGCCATGTTTCGGTTCATAATCCATTCGCCGATGCCGTAGTAGCTCTTGCCCTTGTACAGGTTCCCGATGTTGGAATAGAGCCCCCAGTGGATGAACATCGCGTAATTGCCATCCTCGAAAAGCTGGCCTCGTTCGGCATCGACCGCCTTGAGCATCATCACCTGTCGGCCCCACATCTCATCCATCTTCTGAGCGCCGGCATCCTGTGCCATCACTGCGAATACCAGCATGGCCAGTGCAATATGAGCAATGATTAATCGTCTCGTCGTATCCATCATTAGAAACTCCAATCTGCCTATGGTTGAATCATGTAAACTCATCTTAGCTTATTCGCGTTGTTCCGCCCGCATTCTCGAAAAGCAATGCGCAGGCGGCTCTGCCGGCAGAGATCTTTTCAAGGCCAGCACCTTCTTTGCCAACGCACTTACGACATCAGGGTTAGACTCCGCCACATTGGTCGTCTCTGCCCAGTCGGCTTCAATGTCATATAATTCGGTGCGATTGAGTTCCTGGTTGACCATCATTTTCCACTTGTCATCCCGAATACCCATGTGGGGCCATAGATAGGGCGGCCCATGACCACCACGCCACTCCCAGTGGATGGGTTGAGTTCGCTTGAATCCGAGGCCCTTGAGTGCTGCGACGATGCTCTCGCCGTCCAGATTGAGATCTATCGGTAGCGACTGTCCCGCCAGTTCGAGGAACGTGGGGAAGAGGTCCACAGCGGAAAGAACTGAAGTTCGATCCACCCTGCCCTTTGGAATCCCCCCCGGCCAGCGGGCAATGAAGGGAACACGAATGCCCCCGGCAAAGAGTGAGCGTTTCTGACCCTTGAGACCGGCTGTCTGCCCGACCGAATAGTACGTACCCAGGCCCGGACCGGTGGAGTTGTCATCAGTAGCTTTGCGTTTACCGGTCCATTCCGGCCCGTTGTCGGACGAGAAGATCACCAGCGTGTTTTCGTCGAGTCCAAGCTCCTTCAATGTGCTCAGAATGGATCCGATACCAGCGTCAGCTTCGGCTACAACAGCGGCATAGACTCGTTGTTGTTCGTCGAGATGCTGAAATTGTTCCAGGTATTCTTCCAGTGGATAGTGCGGCGTATGCGTCTCATGCAGCCACACATTGATGAAGAAGGACTGATACCTATGGCGATGAATGAAATCAACCGTTCGTGGGCAGGTTTCGGCTGTCCTGATCTGCACGCCGGGAACGTTAAAAGCGCCATATTCATCATATCCGTATTCCGTTGGCAGCGGCGCGTCCGGGACGTGACGATTCGTGAGATGCCACTTGCCAAAATGCCCTGTGATGTAGCCCGCTTTCTTGAGAAGCTTGGGAAGCAGCGGTAGCTTGGGATCCAGCCAGTCAGGCATCCCCGCTTTCTGATGGTGTTCCACCGAGGCAAAATGCCGGTGAATACAATGCCGCGCCGGGAACTGTCCCGTCATCACTGCCGTCCGACTGGGCGAACAAACAGGATTGCTAACGGTGAACTGCTGAAAATCGATCCCTTCCTTAGCCATCCGGTCGAGGTGGGGTGTCTTACAGAACGTGCTTCCATGTATACCCATATCCCCATAGCCCCAGTCATCGGCGAAGATGAAGATAATGTTGGGACACTTGGCCACAGCTCGACCTGTCTCTTTGGCTGGTTTAGGTACTATCTGTACTGCTGACGCGCTGCCCGCGAACAGTCCACTTACCACGCAGGATTTCAAGAAACGACGTCGACTGATTCGTGAAGCCTTATTGTGATAGACAGAGTCTAATCTCATTTGCTATCCTTCAATTCTTTCGATACCGGCAATTCGCAGACAACATTGTAGCGATTTCCGAATCCTGTTGCAAGTGGGGAGAGACAGTCTTAATGGAGGTCTGTACATTGGCGCCGGTCAAGATCTAGATCCAGCGAGTTGATGGTCCGGTTTGATTGACGATATCCGCATATACAACGTAGCCTTAAGCGTAGAAGAAATCACAGCCTTGACACAGTAAACCACCTTATAAAGAACCAAAACAACCAATATAGTAAAAGGGGTGGTAGCAAAAAAGTTATCAGCCCTTTTAGTCTTGAACACGTGCATTGAATACTCTATGAAGCCAGGTTCGTCAAGTCCTTAATTTGGTCTGATTGGTTCATCCCTCTATTCGGGTTTTAGCAGTGAATTCTATTCGTCTCTAACCTGCGTCCCATCAAACTATACGACGACACCCATTCCGTTTGACGAGCATTTCCGCTCAGTATTCAATTCGAGTTGTCACCCAGACAAATCAGAACAAACTTCAAACTTGAACAACCTCAACTTCAGAGATCTCCCAAACCGGTTCTCACACTAATATTTGCTCAATTTCACCGTAGTCCGCTTTTGCCGCCTTCGCAAGAAAATGAGGCGGCAAAAGAAAGGCGGAGGTGAAATTGACTTCTATGCTGCATCTTCTCGAATATCATATTTCCAATCCTTTTCATCTCGTAGCATCGCCCAACACTTTACTAATAACTTCCTCGCCAATGCAGTAATTGCTATCTTCTTTCTCGATTTACTGCCTCTTAATAACTTCTTATACGTATCACGAGCCCACCGATTGTATCGCACCGATGACCAGCTTATATCAAAGAGTAGATTTCTCAGAAGTCTATTACCCTGGCCGCTGATTCTTCCTTGCCGCTCCATCTGGCCGGACTGATACTGTTTAGGGGTAAGACCGGCATAGCTGCCAACGTGCTTGCCGTTCTGAAATCTATTGGGATCATCCAGGAACGCCACAACGGTCTCAGCCAATCTCGGACCGACTCCGGGAATTGTCTGCAATCGCCTGATTCGAGAATCAGCGGATCCGAGCTTATCGAGCTTATTTTCTACTTTTTTTAAGGCTTTGCTGATAGCTTCAAATGTTTGAAGTTCAACATAGAGCCTGCCACGCCATAACTGCTCGATATCCTTTATTCTCCCCAGTGGTTTGGCATATGATCTAAACCACGCAAGTCCCTCCTTCTTCCAGGCACTCTTACCCTTCGGAACACCTGATATCCCTTGTCCGGAAAAGATTGCCCGGATGGAATTCTGTATACTTGTCTTATTCTTTACGAGCCTCTTTCTGTACTTTATAAGCGATCGATGCTCTCTCACCTTCTTGACAGGCATGTGTAAGGTGGGGATTTGGTTCATAGCCGATAGCTTAGCCAACTTCAATGCATCTTCCTTATCGGTTTTCTTTGTGACGTTTTTCCAGCGCCAGGCATCGTGCGAAGTATTGGCTACTTCTGTTTCTTTGCCTAAAACTCTGGCAATATCGACTATCCAACCAGCAATGTTGCATACTTCCATTACGACTTTCTCTGGTTGCTTATACTGACTATTTGATCTATCCACCTTGCGGTCTTACTTAAAGCGAAAGCTATAGAATATCCAGATCAATCAGAACCCCAGTCGGTGTTCGGCTCTCTTATGTCGAGTTCTTTGATCCAGGCGTTGCGATACAATACTTCATGGCCCTCGCACTGTAGCTTAAGTCCACCGGGCACATCAGTGATACCTGTTCCGCCCTGATTGCCTCCGTCAATGCCGGAGTTTTTTCCGCCCCAGACTTTTTGGATTTTATGATTCGTGTGCGCCCTCACTCCGTTAAAGAAAATAGTCACTATTGCTTTTTCGGTGAGCTTTCCGTCCTTGAACCTGGCGGCACGGAATTTTATGTCGTAAGCGTTCCATTTTCCCGTGCCGTTATAAGCGTGGTATGGACCCGCCGCCTCATTAATCACGGCAGCCATTCCGTGCTTTCCGCCGTCGCCGTCCAGTACCTGTATCTCATAACGATTTTGCAGATAGACTCCGCTGTTGCCCTTTTTGTGGGGAATCAAAAACTCTATGTGCAGCCGGAAATCTCGATATTTCTGTTTAGTAACAATGTCTGCAGCGCCATACTTACCTCCGTCACCGGCGGGGTCCGTGCTTGCGACGACTTTGCCCGGATCCACGGGATCATCGACAATCTCCCACTTGATAGGCAGGGAGGATGCGAATCGCGGACCTTCCCAATACGTCCATTTCTCGTCCAGCATTTTGCGGGTTCCGTCGATCAGGACCTCTGCTCCCGGCGGCGGCGATGCTCCAACGCCGATCTCTCCAGCGGTGCCGGAAGTAGTATTGCGCCATAATTGCAGAGGCCCCATATCCCAACTTCGGGCCGTGACGATATCGATGTCACCGTCGTTGTCGATGTCTCCGGTCTTGGCTTTGTAGGCGCTCGCAGCAGCCAGCGGCTGTTTCCGCCAGGTGAGACCCTTGCCTTCGTTGACAAATACACATATCTCAGGAACCTTCTTTCTAATCAGGGTGGCCGCGACGATATCAATATCCCCGTCCAGATCAACATCATCGCCGCGAAGGGTATGGCAGTAATCGACAACGCCGACATCATGTTTAGTCCAGGCACCGGGACCACTCTTAGGATTAGCCGATTCATACCATGCAACGATGAAACCGGTTTTTTCCGAATGCGATAAAATTACATCGGCTTTGCCATCATTATTCAAATCTTTAACATCGGCCATGACGCTGTGATCCTGCCAGCCACCAGTAATGTCCTCGTACCACGTCGGATCGATATCATGTCTCTTCCAGGTGTCTCTGCGAGGGCGCCGGGGATTCTCCAGCCAGAACCCATTCATCACCACGTCGTAGTCCCCGTCTCCGTCGACGTCGCCGATTGTCATCCCTTCGCGTTCGGCATTGTCAGTTTTTACTTCGATCCAGGAGTCGGGCGACTTCTGGAAATAGACGGCGAATTTGTGCTTAGTACGGACAACCACATCGGATTTGCCGTCGTGATCCATGTCGTGCACTTCGACATCTTTGACTTCACTGCCTCTTTCGACAGTGGCCAGTTTGTGTTCTTTCCAGCCTGAAGTAGCTTTGCCACCCGGATTCTCGTACCAAAATACGCTGGCCTCATTGTCGCTGCCTTTAGCCGTGACGACATCGTTGTCACCGTCTTTGTCCAGATCGACGGCAAGCACTCCGTCGCCGAAGATGTGGCCGCTGTCGACAATGTTGTACCGCTGCCAATCGGGATATTTGTACCAGCCTATCTTTCCATCGTTCTGTTTACCTCTGTCGCTCGACCATGTATGAACGACGATGTCGTTGAAGCCGTCACCATCGATATCACCGATCGCGGTTCTGCCGCCAATGTTTTCATCAATAACAACATGTTCGAAATCCATTGCATTGACAGCGCTACCGAAGAACAAGAGAAGGACGATTGCCATTAGTTCTAATGAAATGGTTCTGTGATTTTCGTTTGTCTTCGAAGTCGCTACATTTTCCATTGTGTTTCTCCTGACTGGATCGGGCCGAGTATATTTACCTTCATAAACGGTGCTCCTTCATTATATAGTCTGTATTATACGGGTATTCACCCTTCGATTTCAATGCTTTTAGCCATCTTCTTGCATAATATTGGAGCGATCTTTATCACCTGATGATATCTTATCATAATGTTATTTCTTGAAATCTCAAGAGCTTATGTTAATCTCCTGTAATGAAGGAACTTTGTTCAATGTTGTTTTCAACACTCATACGAACGCCTACAGGATATCTTGTGATTTCTACATTCCTGATACTATGTAACGTTGCATACGCGACAAACCATATATACACGGATCCGAATGCCTCTGTGGAGCTGAGGGTGGAGGATCTTCTCGGGCGTTTGACTCTGGATGAGAAGGCCGGATTCATGTCCGGCAAGAATATGTGGTTCATGAAGAGCGTCGAAAAACTTGGTATCCCCTCGGTGCAAGTGACGGATTGCGGACACGGCGTCACTGTCATCCTCGATGAAACCGGACAGTATTCAGGTTGTGCAACGTGCTTTCCAACGGCTGTCGCGCAGGCAGCCTCATGGGATAGAAAGCTGGTCTATGAGATTGGCAGTGCGATCGCCCGGGAAGCGAGGGATCTGGGTTCCGCGATTCTTCTGGCTCCAATGGTCAATATCCACAGGACGCCCTTGAACGGCCGTAACTACGAGACGTATTCTGAAGATCCATTTCTGGCTGGATCGTTAGCGTCATCCTTTATCAAGGGTGTTCAATCGGAGCACATCGGAGCTGTCATCAAAGCTATGACGGCAAACAACCAACAGACCAATCAACAAAACTTGAATGTTGAGGTGTCCGAGCGAGCCCTTCGTGAGATATACCTTCCAGCGTTTAAGATCCCGGTGTTGGATGCAAATCCATGGGGAGTGATGACCGCTTACAACGGTCTCAACGGCCATCCGACGAGTGCTTCCAAACATCTCATCTCCACAATACTCAAGGAAGAGTGGCGTTATGACGGATTTGTTGTTTCTGACTGGCGGTCCGTACAAGGGAGTGAGAGTATTACTGCCGGTTTGGATATTGAAATGCCTGGGCCGGGTCGATTCATGGCTACGAAAGACATCCTAAACGCAGTCGCGCAGGGCATACTCACGGAAGATGAGCTGAACGATAGAGTCAGCAGATACCTCAGAGCGCTTGTAAAATCCAAACTACTTGACCGTGATCATCCTAAACTTGCCGCAGAGTCAAATACTGCAAAGCACCGAGAACTTGCCAGAAAGGCCGCTGAGGCTTCGATCATCCTGCTCAAGAATAGATCGGGAGTCCTTCCTCTGAATCGGTCGAAGCTCAGCAAACTGGCCGTTATTGGGCCTAACGCACAGGAGGCAAGGCTTGGTGGAGGAGGCAGCGCCTCAGTAACCGCATGTTCTGCCGTCAGCCCGTTGAAAGGGCTGAAGGACTACTGCAATAAGGCTGTCTCGATCAAATTCATCGAAGGAGTCACGATGAAAGGCGACTTTCCGATTGTGGGCAACCAATACTTAATCACCATAGATCAAGGCAAGAGTGTAAGTGGATTGAAAGGAGAGTACTTCGATAACGGAGGACTCGTGGGCAAGCCATCGTGTGTAAGAATTGACGAAAAAGTGGATTTCTCCTGGGGTTGGGCGGCTCCCTGCAAAGAGGTCGGAAAAAGCAGTTATTCGGTTCGATGGACCGGGAATGTCCGCGCGCCCTATACTGGAACCTATCGAATTGGCGTGACTTGTCACGAGGGCGGATTCAGGCTCTATCTCAACGGTAAGACAGCTATCGACCAATGGGAAAACCTTCCCGATGAGACGTTTGAGGCGGTCTTTTCGAGAAAGAGCAAAAACGTCAAAATCTATATGAAGGGAGGGACAACCTGCGACATACGCCTGGAATTCCGGAAATGGGGCAACAAGAATGCGATCCGATTGGAATGGGAAGTGCCTGGTCGGCATAGCCCTATCGAAGATGCCGTACGGCTCGCCGCGGAGAGTGAAGCGGCGATTGTGTTTGCGGGATTGTCCAATCTGTTTGAGGGGGGAATGAACGATAGAGAGGACCTTTCCCTTCCGGAGGGGCAAGATGAACTTATCAGAGCCGTCGCAGGGGCTAATGCCAATACGGTCATCGTGCTGATCAATGGTACGCCTATAACAATGCCGTGGCTGAGTGAAGTAGCTGCTGTTATGGAAGCGTACTACCCGGGCCAGGAAGGCGGAAACGCAATTGCCAGGGTGGTTTTTGGCGATGTAAATCCATCCGGCAAGCTTCCGGAAACATTTCCGAGGAGCCTGGAAGACAATCCTTCCCACGGTTTCTTCCCTGGCCGGAAGCGACGCGTGTCGTATGGAGAAGGGATCTATGTGGGATACCGGCACTACGATACAAGAGGTATCGAGCCGCTGTTTCCTTTCGGACACGGATTGTCATATACGGAGTTTGAATACAGTAATCTACGGATAGAGCAGAATGGAGATGGCAGTGCCCGTATCACACTCAATGTGAAAAACGCGGGTAAATCCGCCGGCGCCGAAACGGTTCAGCTCTATGTCAGGGATATCGAAGCTTCGGTGGACCGACCGAATAAAGAGCTTAAAGCGTTTGCGAAGATCGCATTGCTCCCGGATCAAACAAAGCAGGTAGAGCTCTATCTAAACAGAGATGCATTTGCATTTTTCAGCCCAATTCAGAAAAGGTGGATCATAGAGCCGGGTGAATTCGAACTGCTCATTGGTAGTTCGTCCAGAGACATCCGCTTGATAGAGAAAATCGCGGTCGAATGAGTCCGGATTGAGTCCAAGAGATTTACCTTTAGGTCATATTCTGACTTAAAGCCATGCTGCCTGATACTAATCATAAATATTACGCTCGATGTAAGTGCAAAGCATATCGCTTTGCACACGTTTAGAATTGCTGTCGCAACTGACCTTGTCGACCGAGCGAGCGTGGCATCCGGCCAGGTGCTGTGTCAGGATTTGTTGCGCACCTGTTGCGCACCCCCCATTTTGGCCCATAACGAAAAAAGGCCGGCAACCGTAAATGATTGCCAGCCAAAGACTTATAAGAATGGGCAGGAGTGGATTTGAACCACCGACACACGGATTTTCAGTCCGCCTATCTCGCTTGTAAGTATTTGTGAATAAATGGTTTATACTTGTCAAATAAGAACTTGTGATGCTGGCCGAAGCGCAACCGTAGCCCAACAGTAGCGCAAACGTGCATGTCTGTTGCAAATTGTGTTGCAAATCGGCGGCTCGGATTAACCCTATTCATCTTTAATATGCTCCTCGTTCTGCCAGCGTGCTGAAGAGAAAAAGTGTGGCTGCAGAGTCTGTGCCATAGTCACATTATTCCATTGTTACACATCCTCCTTCTCAACCTCTCCATCCACTAGGTCAAAAACCTCAGAATTTATCTCAATCTCGAACCATTCTTTGAACACCTTTTAATCTCGTTTGGCAGGCCACCACCTTTCTACCGTCACCCAGCCCCAAAGTTCCCACTCGAATATCAGGTTATGTTTTTTCCGGATATAGTCCATGGCCCCTTCGCGGCTGTCCGCTTCAGGGATAAGAAAGGTGAGATTATCTGTAGAAAGTTCTTCGAGTGTGTAGTCGTGGTCATCATCCGGCAACGAGTTCAGCCAATAGACAAAAGGTTGCCTTGGTCTTATGATTGCCGCTGTTCTATTTATGCTCTGCATAGTCCACACTTCCTTAACCACCTCGCCAACTCATCCCAAAAAGACTGTTGTACAAATATGACGGAGTCACCATGCGAATACTTATTCGGCATGCCAGTCGTCAGCAGCTTTTAGGTTCAATTCAAAAAAATCCTCATAATACGAATGCAGTCTCTTTTTGATTCAACCACAAAACTTGTAATCGACAAATGTAAGTAGCGTTGGGAAACCTGGTTCCATTCTTTACCTGTGCCAACCGACAGCCAAGAATTAAGTATGTCCTCAGAATTACGCTTCTTCCATCCTTTCGCTTTACTGCCTCTTCTCACCTATTCAAGCTCGATAGTGCCGGATGTTGAACGTTGTAGTGGATTATGTGGCCAGTTGCCGCTCCCTCCTCGATATCGAGGTCTGAATCTTCCACTCCGGAACTTTTCTGTTTGGAAGATACCTTCGTACACATTGCCAGTATTACGATCATATAACCAATAGCGGCCTGTTTGAGGATCGTAGCCCCATCTTCTTGCTTGTCTGAGCATTTCACTTTGTCGACCCCAAAGGGATTTCATCTCCCCGAAAACCGCATTTAGCCCTACCGGATTCTCTAAATCTGGACCTGTTAAACCGATTCGCACATTGTATGTACCGGTCACACCAGGATTATATTTTTGCACGATCCTGGGAAGATACTGATGCACTCGGGTTCCGTAGGACATGTCAGTTTCACCAGCTCGAGGAGTCGGTACTCGGGGACGGCTTGGAGCCGGTGATCTTGCTGTAGAAGAAGTCATTCTTGGCGCGAGTGACGTTCCCCCCGTAGACGAAGTCATTCTTGTTACGGGAGGACGGGGTGTTGAAGAAGTCTTTATTACTACAGATAGCTTGGTACCAATTCGTTGCTTGTTTAACATGGTAGAAGCTCTTATTAGCTTGTTCATACGAGAGGTTGGCAGTATATTACTAAGAAGAAACTTAAGATCATGCGCCCATACAGCTGACTTGTCCTCTCTTGCTTCGCTTAAGATCCAATCCTGTGGTTCATCCATTTGACCCGGTCGACCGTGGGTTCCCATATAGAGGCCCCATGTTCTATTCCGCATAACCTGAAGCGCAAAGCGCTTATCTGTTGCCATTCGATGTAGGATAAGCTCATTGAGGCTACGAAACTTACGACCAATCCCAGGCCCAGATATTTTACCTGGCTTCTTCCCATCCGGATCAACGGTATTCATAGGATTATTATCAACATACTCATACAAATTCAGATTTGCCTTATGTCTCTCTGGATCTCTTTGTAGAAATCTACCCAACTCAAGTGAATAATGTCTTGCCCTGAAACCATAACCTTCTAGCATCTGGTCATAACAGCGCCCAGAAAACAGGAAGCGATTCGAATTGGCTGGATGAGGGGATAACAAGACGCCGAACGGCGAATAACGATACTTGATCGGTTGGTTATTGCTCGCGACAATCTGATCACCTGCGACGTCCGACAGGAGTCTAGTCGAGCCTATCAGGTCTTTGTGATACCAATACTCAGTGTTTTGAGTAGTGCCAGAACCTCTAACAGCCAAATGGCAGCGACTGTCAGTCTCTAGT
>DQCG01000059.1:1284-2900 GCA_003533825.1 Phycisphaerales bacterium | reverse complement strand
ATCTACACTTGTTCTGAGTCTAGTTGAATCGGCATATATCCGCTGAATATCGCCAGAACAGGATAGCCGCCTCCTTCCGGCGTTTGCCATATTTCAGAGGTTCCATTCTCAATCTCACCAATCCAATCCCAGCCTGCATCAAGATAGGTCTGGATATCTTGCATCTGTTCCGTAGTTAGACCCACACCGCCGGCGCTGCTGACTTGGCCTGAGATATCAATGTCCCAGAAAGACTGGGTCACAATTCCCTGGCCTGAAAAAGACATCTGGTCGTAGTTGCTACCCACCAGCCCACCAACAAGCCTATTGCCTCTGACCATGCCGATGCTGTAACAATAGTTTACAGCGCCGAAGAAATTATATCCCACAAGCCCACCAACAAAGGAAAACCCACTGACCTCAGCGGTGCTATAGCAGTGCGTCACATGACCGGAACTATACCCAATCAAGCCGCCGATTTTTCCATAACTCCCTCTGACCGAGCCAGCGCTGTAGGACTGGGTAACACTGCCCGGTGAAAAGTTACTACCCACGAGTCCGCCGACGTATGATTCGCCACTGACCACAACGGAGCTGTGGCAGCGGGTCACATTACCGTTGCTACGCCCGACCAGGCCGCCGAACTCCCTTGAGACATAACCAGTGCTTCTTTCGGATGTTACGGATCCGCTGCTGTAGCAACAAGTAACTGTTCCAGAGTTGTAGCCCACGAGTCCGCCGACATTGTGGACATATCCCATCGAAGTTAGACAGGTTATATTAAGGTCAACCACGGCCAGATCTTTGACCTCGGTGCCAGATGCCAGTTTGCCGAAAAGCCCCAGATAGTCCACACCATCGATCGTCAGATTCGAGATATTGTGGTTGTTGCCGTCAAAAACACCTGTGAAAGGTGTTCCATTAAAACTCCTATTCCTATATACATCGTTCATATCAGGAGCGATGACAGCCTTGTCGAAGACCCTTCGGCCGGGGAGGTTGGGATCCATGTCGATGTCGGCGATCAGTATGAAGTGCTTGTCGTAATCATCGAGAGTCTCACCGAGCAGCATCAGGTCTTGTGCTGTTGCAATCTGGTACGGGTCGTTAGGCTCACCCGTGCCGCCGGAGTATTTGGCATATGCAGGTAAGCTTAAAGAGAAGATTGTGATTAATAAAGTGATTGTTCGTATAATTTGTGAATTTCCGGCCTTTGTCATGGTTTTTACCTCCTCTGATCACCTTTTGGGCAACAGAACAAAGCCATGCATTTCAAATTTCCGACAAACGAACTGAATTGATCCGGCAAGATGCTTCCGCTTTAGGTTTAATATTTAGTATATCAGATAATAGACGTTTATGTCAAATGAAAATAATATAATTCATTTGATTTGGTCTGCACTATCCACTCTTTTTTAAGGCTGCATATTGTTTTTCCTGCTGTGCAGTCTGAATGCGAGAACCGGCTTGCCCGTCGGGCCGAAGTCGCCTGTCAATTGCAGCGTTCCGTCCTGGTCCGCCGGGATCGTCAGTGTTGCCTCGAAAAATCCACGCTGCATCGGTTCGATGGATATATTCCATGTTTTTCTGTCCAGCGTCCAGCCGGAAGGTTTGTTTGTGACTCGAATTGTGCCTTT
>DQCG01000059.1:0-1192 GCA_003533825.1 Phycisphaerales bacterium | reverse complement strand
CCCTGCGACCACGGCAGCGGCGTAACCTTTGTACTGGCGCTGCGCGGCATTTGAACCTGGAGCACGATGGGACAGGCTTTATCCTCCCGCCGCTCGGAGCGAGCGAGAGTTGTCAGTTTCACCTTGTCGGTTTGTCCGGCGGGCAGGACTATGAACAAGGCTTCGCCGGAAAGTTCTGCGGGCATTTCTTCGAGTCTGCGGCCGAGATAATCGAATGCGCCTTCAACCGCCCACGATTCGGGCAGCGAGAAGGGGACTTTTGTTTTAGCGCGGCCGGGCCAGTCCACTTTCTTTTCCGCCCATGCTACGAGCACGTCCCGCTCAACTCCATCCGGCCGGGCGCGAAACGCGATTATATACGCATCGTCGGATTCCGGTACAGGCCATCGGCCCAGGCACTTGGCCCCGGCCAATAATCGCCCGACCGCTGCCAGAGCGACGTATGCGGGGCGGGGCGTCATGTCCATCCGCAGCAGTCCGAACTGTACACCGTTGTGCCCTTCGTGGTAGTGCCCCAGGATAAAATGAAAATGCCGGATGCTGCCTGCGTACAGGCTGGATGCGTAAGACTGGGCGATATACCGAGCCTTGCGGATTTCATCCTCGCGTGACAACTCGCACCACGGCTCTGGGCCGGCGAACTTCAGGCCGCGATCAGCCTCGGTCACCCAGATGGGCTTGCCGCACGCCGCCAGCCGGGCCGGGGCCCACAGCCGCTCGTAATCGTGCGCCCAGTCATACGTATGGATATTGTAAGTGTCGAAATATGACCATGCCTCGTTGTCCAGCAGGCCCTGCGTGTGTTGAGGCGTCGGCGCGGTTGTGTACACGTTCCAGCAGACCGTGACATCCGAATCACCCCCCTTGAAACCGAGATAGGCGGCCTTCTGGAAGCTGCACATCTCGTCGACGGTATGGCCGCCGAACGTGCTGACGTTTGCCTCGTTCCACGGCTCCCACGCAGGCACTCGCCCTTTGAACCGCCCGGCCATCGCCTTGCAGAATCGATATACGTGACGCAGGTCACGGGCGAACCGTCCGGAAGGATGCTTGCCGTCCAGCTCGGTATCCCAGGCCCAGTCCGGCGTCGAATGAAAGACCTGCAGCACCTTCAGTCCGTAGTTCGCCTGGATCGCGGCGGACGTATCATAAGTAGTACCTGCCTTTGTGATTTGCCCCGGCTTCGGTTCCA
>DQCG01000252.1:2042-5387 GCA_003533825.1 Phycisphaerales bacterium | reverse complement strand
TAATCAATATTCAGGTAAATAATTATGAAGAACCGAGCTTTGAAAATATATCTTTTTTACTGCTCAAACAGCCTTGATGCAGAAGATCTGTCGCAGTGCCGCGATGAACTAAAGGATCACCAGCTCAAGGTAATCGGTCTGCCCTGTTCCGGAAAAGTGGATATTCCTTACCTGGTCAAAGCGTTTGAGACCGGTGCCGATGGGGTTGTTATAGTAACGTGCGAATTGGGTCAATGCCGGCACCTTGAGGGAAATATGCGTGCAGAAAAACGGGCTGAAGCCGTTGATTCGCTGCTCGATGAGATTGGAGCCGGTACCGGACGTATTGCCGCTATTCAAGCAAAAGAAGGCCGGATAGAGCAGACCGTCGGCGAAATCAAGAAGTTCTGTGCCCGGATAAATCAGGCAAAACCAGCGCCCGCAGCTCAGGAGAGATAATTATAATGAAAATCGATAGTAAACTTGCAAATGCGATAGAAAATGGGGATTTCATCCTCACCGCCGAGTACCTGCCGGTCGCCGGAACGGATAGTTCCGGCATCGAGTCCGCGGCAAAAGTTTTGGACGATAGCGTTCTGGCGGTTAATGTTGCCGACAACCACTACGGAGTTGCGATGTCCAGCCTTGCGGCCTCAGTAGCTATGCTTAAGAGCGACGTAGAACCCGTATATCAGATCGTAACACGCGACAGAAACAGAATCGCGCTACAGTCGGACCTGTTAGGAGCGGCATATCTTGGAATCAAAAACGTGCTGTGCCTGTCCGGCTACCACCAGACATTGACCGGCTCTCCCGAATCCGCGAACGTCTACGATATCGACTCGATTCAGCTTGTAGCAGCAGTGCGGAAGTTGCGGGATGAAGGCGTGCTTCTGGATGGGACTAAGATCGAAGGCGGATTCTCCATGCTAATCGGAGCGGCCGCGAATCCCTACCTAACACCGATTGAGTTAAATATAATCCGGCTCAACAAAAAAGTCGAGGCCGGCGCAGATTTCATCCAGACCCAGGCGGTATTCGATATCGAAGCGTTCGGCCAGTGGCTTGATGCTGCCGTCAGCGAGGGTGTTACTGAAAAAATAGCGATTTTAGCGGGTATTATGCCGCTGGAAAGTGCCGCCGAAGCTGAGAAGCTTCGTGAGACCTATACGGATCTGTACATCTCCGATGAGTTGTTAGAACGATTGAAAGCTGCCGGCGACGAGCAGGCACAGAAAAAGGAAGGCCTTGCCATCAGTGCCGAAACAATCAAGAAGGTCAAAGATATGAACGGCGTGAGAGGAATACATATTCTCTCCGGTGGCAAAGAAGCGGTCGTTCCTGAGCTTCTTGCCGTATCCGGATTGTAAACGCAGGAAAGAGCTTATGCCGGAAAAATATCACATTAAAACACAACCGATTCCGCCCAGGCGACCCCGTGTCGGCAAGTATGGCGTCGTGGACTGGCGGGAAGATTGCGCCAGGTGCCATAACTGCGTCAAAAAGGCGTGCGTTTACGACCGCTATCGCATGGAAAGCGATTATATCCGCAACCTCACGGATGTTGACGCTCTCTATTTCGATTGCAGGGGATGCTTTTCCTGCGTGCAGGACTGCACAAAAGGCCTTCTGTGTTTATCCGTTAATCCGGTTTACGAGGGGATGGGCAACCGTTACTGGACTCCGGACATTATAAAAACAACTTGGTTGCAGGCAGAGACGGCGAAAATTCCGGTTTCCGGCGCCGGTTACGGCGGCCCATTTACCGGTACAGGCTTCGATGCTATGTGGACCGACATGTCGGAAATTGTCCGGCCGACCCGCGACGGCATTCACGGGCGCGAGTATATCAGTACATCGGTTGATATCGGCAGAAAACCATCCTTTCTCGTCTTTGAAGAAGGAAAACCGACCGGTGTTTTTCCGCCGCTCCTGTCCCTGCCGATGCCGCTGATTATTGATATGAGCCCGGCTCAATACAGCCTGCCGGACCTCGGGCCTGTTATCAGGCAGGCTGCTGCAAACACCGACCTGATTGCCATTTTCGATCCGAGCGACTGGCCTTTTCAGCAAGCCGACCAGCAGCGATATCTGCCGCACGTGGCATTCTATCTCGACTCCGCAGCGCCAGAGCCGCCGAAAGAAGTGCTGCGCAAAACAAGACTCGTGGAAATCGCCGACGACGGCAAGGTGCTCGAGCGCATCAAGAAGCTCAAGAGCATACATCCCGACATTGTTGTGGCCGTCAGGATCGAATTGGACGCAAAAGGCCCCCGGCGTGCGATCGATCTGGCCGGTTTCGAAGAAGTAGAAGTTATACACATTGCAGCCGACCTGAACGGCAATGAAATCGGGACGAAAAATCCCCGGTTCATAAAAGATATGATACGTGAGATTCATACCGCCCTGATAGAGGATGGAACGCGGGACGATATTACGCTAATCGCTGGCGGCGGCATCGCGCTGCCGGAGCACATGGCCAAAGCTATCATCTGCGGCGCCGACTTAGTCACAATCGACCTGCCGCTTATGATCGCGCTCGAATGTCATTTATGCGACAGGTGCGAGCCGGGGATGCCGTGCCCCGCCAAGCTTGAGGATATAGATCCGGATTACGGCGCCGGACGAATGACAAATTTAATCGCGGCATGGCACGATCAGTTAATCGAGCTGATGGGTGCGATGGGAATGCGTGAAGCTCGCCGTCTTCGCGGCGACGTTGGACGTGCAATGTTTTTTGAAGATCTTGAGGAAGAGACCTTTGGCAGACTTTTTGGTACAAGAAAGAAAAATTGAGGAAATACTGCCTGCCAACACGCTCAGGACGCGTGTGCCGCAGGCAGAGGTGCCCCGCGAGATCAAACCGGCGCCGTCACGTTTCCGCAATGAAATCGGTAAATATGTTGTTCACCGAAGCAGCGAGTGCATCCGGTGCGGCAAATGCGCCGAGGTATGCCCTTACGGCGTGCACGTATTCAAGCCGGGTTATAAATATTTTGCCTCGCCCAAAAACCATCTTTGTATCGGCCCGGCGTGCGAGAAAACCGACCATTACTGTGTCGCGTCATGCCCGAAAGGCGCACTTAAAGTGGCCGACAATCCGATGACAGAGGGACTTGGCGATTACCGCTGGACGGCGGATATGATTATGGCCACATGGAAAATGGCCCAGACCGGTGATGTCCCGCCCGAAGAATACGGACTTCAGTACCAGTGCGGCGATTCCGGCGGCGGTTTCGACCGGCTCATGTTCAAATTCCCGGACAAACCGCCCGTCGAGCTCGACGAGGACCAGATCGATACGAGCATCGAGCTGAATAAACGCAATGACGGACGGCCGAAAATCAAAATCGACGTCCCCTGGTA
>DQCG01000252.1:0-1980 GCA_003533825.1 Phycisphaerales bacterium | reverse complement strand
TGTACCGGTGAAGGCGGATACATGGAACGAATGCGGCCGTACGACGACCACGTCATTACGCAGGTCGCCACGGGGCTCTTCGGCGTGCGCGAGGAAACGATTCAGCGCGTGCCAATCGTGGAATTCAAATACGCACAGGGCGCCAAACCCGGCCTCGGCGGACATCTTCTGGGCGACAAAAACACGGTCAGCGTCGCACGCATGAGGGAGGCTGTGCTCGGCATATCGCTGTTTTCGCCTTTCCCGTTCCACAGCGTGTATTCCATCGAAGACCACATGAAACATATCGACTGGATCAAGCATATTAACAAGCGTGCCCTGATTGCATCGAAGGTATCGACCCCGACGGACGTGGACATGGTCGCAGTGGGCAGTTATGCGGCGGGCACTCATATCGTCCATATCGACGGCGGCTACGGCGGCACGGGCGCCGCTCCGAACATTGCAAAGAAAAATATAGCGATGCCCATCGAATACGCTATCGACAAGGTGCATGGTTTCCTCGAAGCGGAAGGCGTTCGAGATGAGATAACCCTGATCGCCAGCGGCGGGATACGCACCGCGCACGATATCGCCAAGGCCATTGCCCTCGGTGCAGACGGTGTCGTTGTCGGTACGAGCGAGCTGGTCGCGCTCGGCTGTGTGCGATGCACTCGCTGCGAGAGCGGCCGCGGCTGCCCCCGGGGCATTGCGACAACCGATCCGGTACTCTCAAAGAAAATGGATATCGAATGGGGCACGCAGCGAATTATCAACCTGTACAATGCCTGGCACAAAGAACTGATTGGGATACTCCAGAAGTTCGGCTTGAGCAGCGTCGGGCAGTTGAGAGGACGCACGGACCTCCTGATGCATCTTGATTACAGCAATGACGTGGAGGCGAAAAGATGAGCAGAGATTTGATAGAAAAACTCACACACTCAAGAGGACGCCTCGTAGAAGGTCTTAATCTTAGTTGCGATATAAAAAAGAGTGCCGATGAAGGCGGCTGCGGTGTTGTAGGTTTCTGCTGCACCGAACCTGTCGCAGGCAGACACATTTACGAGCCATCCAGGCAGATGCACAACCGCGGCAACGGCAAGGGCGGCGGGATCGCCGCTGTGGGATTCGACCCCGGGCAGCTCGGCGTCAGCCGGAAAACGCTGGATGATTATTACATGCTGCACATCGCGCTGCTGGATGCGAAAGTCCGCACGGAGGTGGAGAAACGCTTCATCAAAGTCAATTTTGAAATCGCAGCCTCGGGCAAACTCGATACCGTCAAGAACTGGCAGTCTGTAGATGGTCTCCATGTCAGGCCGCCTGACGTGTGGCGTTACTTCGTTCGCGCAAAAGATAACGTGCTCGACAAATTCATTGCAGAAAACAATCTTCAGCAGCTTGACCGCCGGGATGCCGAGGATGAGTTTGTAAATCAGAACAGCTTCAGGCTCAACCAGGAATATTACGCTTCGCTCGGCGAGCAAAAGGCCTTTGTCCTCTCGCACGGTAGAAATATCATGATACTCAAGGTCGTCGGCTACGCCGAGGCGATTGTGAAATACTACAAAATAGAGAACCTTCGCGCCCACGTATGGATAGCCCATCAGCGTTACCCCACGAAGGGCCGCGTATGGCATCCGGGCGGCGCGCATCCTTTCGCCGGGATCGATATGGCGCTCGTGCATAACGGTGACTTCGCAAATTATCACTCGGTAAGCGAATATCTCAGGCAGCGAAATATATACTCGCAGTTTCTTACCGACACCGAGGTCTCCGCCCTGTTGTTCGACCTCTTGTCGAGGACTTACCGCTATCCGCTCGAATACATAATCGAGGCGATGGCGCCCACGACCGAGCGGGATTTCGATTGTCTCGACGAGGAGAAGCAGAAGATTTACAGGGCAATCCAGGCCTCGCACATTCACGGCTCGCCGGACGGGCCCTGGTTCTTCATCATCGCGCGAAACATCGCCCGGCAGAACATGTTCCAGCTACTGG
>DQCG01000048.1:2008-3354 GCA_003533825.1 Phycisphaerales bacterium | reverse complement strand
GTACGCTTGTTCTCGGACTAGTTGTACCGCCTGTTATCAAGCGTTTTCCATCCGGACTCAAAGATATAGACCAGACGTCGTCCCCATGTTTATAAGCATCCAATGTCATCAGGGATTGATCTAAGACATGGTTAATACGATTCCATTCCCAGCCGCACAGGTCCTCGGGGCATGATTCCAAGAGTTTACGGGCATTTCCAACATTGCCCTCGCGGTATTTTGCATCGGCCAGTTGAATGCTATTTACGTAAAGGCTACGGCGGTAGTTCTCATTTCGTTCTTCTGCAATCGCTTCGGCTTTCTCTGCCCGTTCCAGGGCTTGTTCAACCTGTTGGCGTAGAGCCGCCTCTTTATCACGTGCTTGCTCAGCTTCTACACGAGCAGCAGCCTCTTGCTCCCGAGCCTGCTCTGCACGGCAGCCCATCAATATACTGACCACCAGGCCAACGACGATAACCACTGAAACGAGTGCGGCCGTTGCCACCGAGCCTGCGTGTTTGTTCACAAATTTCTGTACGCGATACATAGCCGTTTCCGGACCGGCCAAAAGAGGATTGCCGTTGAGGTAGCTCTGTATATCATCCGCCATGTCAGAAGCGGATTTGTATCGACGGCAGCGGTCTTTACGCATCGCTTTGAGTGGAATCCACTCCAATTCCCGGTGCAGACGCCTGGCCAGCGGCACGACCTGTGTCATGCGGCTGTCCGCAATCGCCTTGGCCTTCTCACCAAGATTCGATAACCGAACGCTTGGCGAAGCCGGCTCCAGCTCCATAAGTGTACGCTGAAGCTCTGAAAATCCAATTTTCTCTAAGGATTCTCTCTCGAAGGGAAGAACGCCAGCCAATAGTTCATAAAGTACTACACCCAGCGAGTAAATATCCGAGCGCGTGTCAACATCTTGAGTCGCCAGGTCCACCTGTTCCGGACTCATATACTCCGGCGTGCCGAGCAACTGGCCTTGACAGGTAAATACAGTCTTATCCGACAGTGACCGGGCAGTGGCCTTGGAAATCCCGAAATCGATAATCTTCGGGATAGCCCTGTCGCCATGTACGGAAACGAGAATGTTTGAGGGCTTGATGTCCCTGTGGATGATTCCCTTCTGATGAGCGTGATGGATTCCTTCACAGACCTGTTTGAACAGTTTGAGCCTTTGTTCGATATTGAGCTTGTATTCGTCGCAGTACACCGTGATGGACATGCCTTTAACGTATTCCATGACGAAGTACGGCCGGCCTGCTTCAGTTGTTCCGGCGTCAAATACATGGGCTATGTTGGGATGATCCAGCAGGGCCAAAGCCTGGCGTTCAGCCTCGAAGCGGGCGATTACCTGCGCCGAATCC
>DQCG01000048.1:0-1888 GCA_003533825.1 Phycisphaerales bacterium | reverse complement strand
CGGCCGATTTTCGTGCCGGCTCCTTCGATTAGACCAGATTCCTCCAGTGTGGCGTCGCCATTACTCTGCCGGACTGCTTTCATCAGGCATTTGGGACAAAGCCCTTCCGGGGCATCCGGGGGCATGTTCGCGCCGCATTGAGGGCATTTATTTTCCTGAGCCATAATAATCGCTCCTTTCTCTGTAATTGCTGCTTTCAGACTTTAATAAGGCAAATCAGCCGAAAGGTTACAGAGAATCAGTAAGAAAATGTAAAATTTTTGATGAACTATTTATCAGGCCAAGGCGGCAAACAGATCCCGGATTTCTTCGTCAACCTGGGCCTCGGTAGCAACGGTCTGGGCGATTTCATCCCGCACCAGCTCGCGATAACGCCGACGAAGCCGATGCACGGCAACTTTCACAGCCCCTTCGGTCATGTTCAGCTCTCCGGCGACTTCTCGATAAGAATCGGTGTCTCTTTCGCCCGCCAGGTACACTTTCAAACGGTCGAAGAGCTGCTTTTTGTCCGAAGCTGTGGATTCGGCCTTCAATCGATCCATAGCACGGTTTAAGACGGTCAGCGCCCAGGATCTCTCGAAAAGTTTCTCAGGCGACAACTCGTGCGCAGGGACCCGATTATAACGGCTTGCGGCGGCATCGAAATCCAGAGAAAGAACTTTTTTATCTCCACCACGTTTCTGAGCATGGGAACGGTCCCACTCATCGGCCAGAAAGTTCTTCAGTGAAGCAAGCAAAAATGAGCGGAATTTTCCATATTTCGGGTCGGCCCGTTTCAGGCCCTTTCTCTCCAATATTCCGGCGAAGAATCCCTGGGTATAATCTTCCGCCTGGTGGGTATCATAGCCGCGCCGCCGCAGATAAGCATAAAGCGGAAACCAGTACGTCCGGCACAGCGTGCTGAGGGCCGGCTCGTGCAGAGCGGCCGCACTGTCTGACGCCGCGAGAATTACGCTCCAGTGTGTGGTAGCAAATTGACCGGCGCCGGAGGGTGTGGAATATTTTGGAGTTTTATTTGACATTTCTGACTCAGTTTATCCATCATCTCCCGAATGAGTCAATAAGAAAAGGGGCCTATACCAAAACGAATAGTATAAGCCCCGAATTCATCAAAGTGTCGCGGGCTTCCAGCCCGCGTGTCGAAGACGTTATAGTGTCGCGGGCATCTTGCCCGCGACTCGAGGGCGCTCGTGCCCTCGACACGTTTGAAGACTTCGACACAATGTAAACTTATTCTGGAGCAGCCTCTACCGGCCGATCGAGCCGGATGTCGTCAAAGTACATCGTACCCGCTCCGCCCGGCGCTGTTAGATTGCCCCGGGTGCCCAGGCCGATCGCGATTTTGTCGACGTCGGTCAAAACGATGCCCTGATCGGCAAAAGCCTGGAGCGGGATTTCCCACTTCATCCAGACACCAATCTGTGCCGCGGCTGGATCATCATGGACGAATGTCGCAGGCTCGCCGGTGCTATTGGCTATTGCAACATACAACGGCTCGGCGCCGTTATCCGACTTGCTCCTGAACCAAATCGTTAAAGTGCCAACGCCTTCCTCTGTCCAGTCACGCGGATAGCTCAATGTCTTGGCTACTTCCGAATAGAACGCGTAGCCCTGCTTGTTGTTGTCATAAAGCAACGGCATCGACTTTCCACCGCCATGGACGATAGTTTCTTCACAATAAGAAGGGGTCGTCTCGTCGCCCACGGCCGAACCCGTGCCGTTACCCGCAGAATAAGGCGGCGTATCAGGCGTGCCGAAGCCGAGCCCATCATGCCATGCGTACCATATCTGGTTCTCGCCGGCATCGTAATCCTCAAAGTCGTCTACCGAAATGAAGTCGGCCGTCGTGAAGTTCCAGAGAGGGCCTTTCGAGGTATTACCGAGACTA
>DQCG01000679.1:16690-17485 GCA_003533825.1 Phycisphaerales bacterium | reverse complement strand
TAGAGATCGCTCAGGTAAGTCTCGCTCTTACGTGTTACGGTGTATTTCTCAAGCGGCATCGGCAAAGGAGCTGGCAGAGGCGGGCCGGGCCTGCCTACCTTGATCATTCTGTGCTCATGCCGGCCGAGGTTGCGGGCCGTGAAGGAATCTTTGAACTCGCCGAGGTCTTTGCACGCCCAAAGGTCCCGCACAGGCTGATTGCCCGAAAGACCAATCTTGTCCCACTGCACGGTAATACTTGCTTTTTCTGAGACTATAGCAAGATTACAGAGTATATTGCCTGGAGGGCAATTACCATTTGCAGCGAGATCGCGGCAAAACCAGCATTTAGCGCTTGAATCTACCAAAAAGGTAGATCAAGTGTTGCGATTGGCTCATTAGGTCTTGTATAAGTCATTATAGGCACATGTGTTAAGTTTCATTTGCTCTGTAAAGCTACTACAGTCTCCTTTTTCTCGTCTTTTATTAAGGAGCAACACGGCTGTTGTCCCGTCGGCCAGCGGCTTGTTATAAACTTCACAGCCATCCTCATCGAAGACCTTGTATCCCTGTATTCCGCGCCGGTCCTGATTCACGGCGATAAGTTCGGGGGCCGTTAAGACCTTCCTCACATTTTCACTCATAGTCCGCAGGTCGTTACCCGCCATCAAGGGGGCTGCAAGAATACACCACAGGCTGAAATGCGCACGATCGCCAATATTTTTGCGGTCTTCATCCATATTCTTCAGATTGCCAACCTGCAGCATGTCCGGATCGTTCCAATGGCCGGGCCCGGCAAACTGCCAGAGTCCGTTA
>DQCG01000679.1:0-16661 GCA_003533825.1 Phycisphaerales bacterium | reverse complement strand
TCATTCGAAGTCCGCCACAGTTGGGCGGATTCTTTGCCGCCCCATGCCCAGGCGGCATTCCCGAAATCCGAGATACTCAACACAATCGGCCTGCCCGTGGCCCGGATATGCCGGCGAAAAATAGCATAATCCTCCGAACTCATCCTGCCGTTGTTCTCGGCGAAACAACTATCCATCTTGATGTAGTCGACGCCCCACTCGGCGAAGGTCTCCATGTCGATCTGCTCGTGCCCCAGGCTTCCCGGCAACTGCTGGCAGGTCATTCTCCCGCGGTCCTGATAGATGCCGTACTTCAAACCTTTGCTGTGAATATAGTCTCCGATCGCCTTCATGCCGCCCGGGAATTTCTCCGGGTCAGCGACGAGACGGCCGTCCTGGTCCCGCTCGCCTGCCATCCACGCATCGTCGAGAACCAGGTACGTGTAGCCCGCATCGCGCATGCCGGAGTTCACCATCGCATCGGCGATTGCCTTAATCTTCTGTTCGTCGATATCTTTTTCAAACGCATTCCAACTGTTCCAGCCCATCGGCGGCGTCATGGCAAGATCCGAATCCGCATTGATCGCCGCGGCCAGAGCGAAGCCGACCAGAGCGTAGTTGGATGCCGAGCCGTTGTAATGGCAGTACCAGTGGCCGCCCCGACTCAAATATTCATCGTTCAGCTCTTTAGTCGGCAGATGGTTCTCCTCAGTATCTTTAATGCCTTTCTCCCGCTTCTCGTTCCAGTAAGCATCACTCATACGGCGAAGCTCCTGAAGGCGGGTGTCCCAGAAGTCGGCGGTGGGTACAAAGGTAACGTTTTTGAGCAACGGGTCATCAGCCACGGCTTTCTGGGCCTTGCGGAATTTCACCATGGCAATTGCTTCGCGATTATCCGGATTCTCCGCTCTTTCTGTCATTTCATGACCACCGACACCCATTTCGCCGATTACGACCGGCATGTCGGGCGCATCGAGGTCCCTGCGCAGGTCGTGAAACATGGCCGCGAGATTGTGCGGGTAGCGCTCGATCAGACTCATACCGACGGGTTTGCCATCCAGTTGGAGATGCCACTCGCAGAAATCGTTCCAACCCTGAAACCAGGCCATACCGACGATCTCATAGCCCTGACCTTTATACCCCGGAACAACATCTTCGATGTTTACCAGGCACTCCTTTATCTCGGCAACCATCTTTCGGTAGAAGAGGCCGGGTTTGAGGTGGTTGTCTCGTTTGAGAATCCGCTTTTCATCCCATGTCATCTCGCCGGCGCCCGGCGAGCGGAAGTCACACCAAACACTCTTGCCGCCCCAGGCAGTTTTAATCAGCAGAACCGGCTCATCGTACTTATCACCCATAATGGTACCAAACATCAGTTCAGGGCCGATCTCGTTTTTCCCGTATCCCCAGCCGACAGTAAGGGGACCAGACTTTTTGTCTTTGGTCGTCCAGGCGATGGTCACATCCTCACGGACAATCCAGGAACCATCGGAGTTCTTGAGGTTCTTCAGCAGATGACCATATTGGGGATGTTCGCCAAGGTTATCGAGGCTGCGAACCTGGCCATGTCCCTCCATATTTGACTGCCCTGCCAGAATAAAGACTTTTACTTTTTTTTCAGCCGCCTGAACCTGGGACGTAAAACCCGTGAGCATGATGAACACAAGAACACAAACGATAGCAACCGATTTTCTCATTTTGTTACCTTTGCCAATTTTTTATTAACGGTAATCCATGTAACACAACACCAATTTATCATTTACACTTTTTCGCCTACCTCATCTATAACCATCCACAATCTTAATGCTATCACACTTTGATCATTTTGTAATAAGATTTTCTGTTTTT
Source organism: Phycisphaerales bacterium (assembly GCA_003533825.1). GTDB lineage: Bacteria > Planctomycetota > Phycisphaerae > Sedimentisphaerales > Anaerobacaceae > JAFGPJ01. The sequence continues at coordinate 14,834 of DQCG01000679.1, read as the reverse complement.
CTCAGATACAAGCAGATATTCTTTTAGTGCTATTGTGCACAAAGATTAAATCTGGTATTTTCCGGGTGTGGAAGTCAAAGAAGACAAATTCCGGATAAGGACTTATGAGTGCGGCGTTGACGGGAGTGTTAAGATATTCTCGCTGATGCAGTATCTCCAGGAAATCGCGGCCCTTCACGCCGGACAACTCGGCCTCGGATTCAACAGGCTCAGCGAAATGAACGGCTACTGGGTGCTGTCAAATATCAGGATAGAAATCAGCCGGCTGCCCGGAAGGGATGATGAAATCACGCTCAGAACGTGGCCGAGCGGGTATAGCCGCACAATAGCTACAAGGGAGTTCGTCGGCAAGGACCAAAACGGTTCGGAGCTGTTCCGTGCCGGCAGCGAATGGATGGTATTGAACAAAAAAACAAACCGGCTGAGGAACCTGTTCCGCCTCGATCTGAATTTGCCCAAAACCGGAGTCAAAGCCCTGCCGGAAGAACTTAAACGGCTGGAGCCCAACGGCGACTATCGAGAAGTTGAAGTTGTGCGTGTGCCCCGAAGCTCAATCGACCTGAACGGGCACGTTAATAACACCGAATACGTGCGATGGGGCATAGACACATTGAGCAGAACATTCAAGCTCGAAGAAAATCTCCGCAGCGTGCAGGCCACATATTTGTCGGAAGTTTTCGAGGGCGACGAGCTGGACCTGCTGGTTAGTTCCGGGTCCGGCGGACAGTTCGGCGTACTTGGAAGAAAACCGGGTACCGAGACTAACGTGTTTTTAATGGAAGTTTCCTGCTGAGAAGCCGGGTTGACGAGAAGCTTATTCGTGCCGGAGCGATTCGATTGGGTCCATATTGGCGGCTCGATAAGCAGGATAAATGCCGAAGATTACGCCGACCGCCCCGCTGATTCCAAAGGCCAATACAAGCGAAATACCCGTAATGACCGTGGGCATCTGGCCGAAACGCGTGACCATAAACGGGACCAGGGAGCCCAGACTAATCCCAAGAACACCGCCAAGGAATGTCAAGAGCAGGGTTTCCGAAAGGAATTGCATAATAATATCGCGTTTGCGGGCGCCGAGCGCCCGGCGGATTCCGATCTCCCGCGTCCGCTCACTTACAGTGGCCAGCATGATGTTCATAATTCCGATACCGCCGACCAAAAGTGAAATCGCTGCGATGGAACCCAGGACGATACTAAAAAGACGCTGGGTTTGTTTTGCCTGCTTGAGCAGCTCCAAGGGAACGACGATCTGGTAGTCGTTTTTCTTGTGGAACCGGCTTAACAACGTCTCCAGAATGTCACGTGTCGGCAGCACTTCATCCATCCCGCCGACTTTGACGATAATCTCCTGGAGCTCGACTCTTTCAACGCTTCTACCGCTGCCTCCGCCAAACTGTATCGATATCTCGCCGAAGCGATTCTTAATCGTCGTGAGCGGGATATAAATATTCCCGATGTTGGCACCCTGACTTTTCGCCTTCGATCTGTCACTTTCAAGAGCCGTAGCGGCCTCGCCAAGGTTGGCGGGACTGACAACTCCCACCACTCGATAATAATCACCCTCCAATTTAACATCCTTATTCAGCGGATCGTCAAAGACAAACAGCTCCTTAACCACGTTTTCATCAATGACACAAACGCCCTGCTTGTGGTGCATATCGATACTGCTGAGGAACCGGCCAAATCTCACCTGGATCGGCGATATCTCCGGGTACCAGGGCACCGTACCGATGACTTCGATAGCAACCTTGCGGTTGCGGTACCAGGCCTGCTGGACAAGATGACGGCTCGGGACGACGACTTCGACATTGGTTATACTGTTACGAAAACGCTCCGCGTCAAGATAAGTCAGGCCGTACACACGCATGCTTTCGTTTTGACTGCCGACATCTTTATCTTCGGGCGGCGGCACAGTTTTGATGATAATATTCCGGCTGCCGAGCCGGGCTATCTGTTCCTGCGCCGCACGGCTGGCACCCTCGCCGATTGCCAGCATGGCAATAACAGAAGATACACCGAAAATAATGCCTAACGTAGTCAAAGTGGAGCGCAGCTTGTGCATCCACAGGCTTTTGATACCTAACCTGACTGTGCGTTTCAAACGAAATATAAACATAGAATTACCGTGAGATTGTCCTTTATTACTGCCGCTTTATCCGGCCGTCAAAAATTTCCACGATTCTGCCCGCATTTTCGGCTATACCTTCATCGTGCGTAACGACGATAAGTGTTTTGCCCTGTAAATGTAAATCAACGAGGATTTTCAGGATCTCCGAGCCGCTTTCCGAATCAAGATTTCCGGTCGGCTCATCGGCTAAAATAATCAGCGGATCGTTTGCCAGCGCCCTTGCGATTGCGACCCGCTGCTGCTGGCCGCCGCTTAATTCCGAAGGCCGGTGATCGAGCCGGTCGCTGAGACCCACCATTTTTGCCAATTCTATGGCGCGTTCGGCACTTTCGTGTTCGGAGAAGCCCTGGTAATACATCGGGACCTCTATATTCTCGACGACGTTTAGCTGGTTGATAAGATTAAACGATTGAAATATGAAACCGATGCGGGCGCCCCGTATCAGGGACAACTGGTCATCGTCGAGCAACGAGACATTCTGCCCGCCAAGCCAGTAGTCTCCGCTGGTCGGACGGTCGAGGCAGCCGATCATATTTAGCAGCGTGGATTTTCCCGAGCCGCTCGGCCCCATAATGGCCACGTAATCACCATTTTTGATCGTAAGCGCGATATCACGCAAGACCTTCAGCTCCATCGTGCCGAGCTCGTAACTTTTGCACAATCGCTCCATTACCAAAATCGGCGCATCTTTTTCGAACTCTACGGCGTTGTATTTATCACCTGTCATTGTACCTGTTGCTCCCACATTCCATCAGGCTTTACCTGCAGAATACCAATGTCTCTGAAAAAGCCCAGCTTTGCAATTGCATGAGTTACAAGCGCACTCGTCACATCATTTTGAGCCTGCAGCAGGGCCCCTTCCGATTCCAGAAGGAGCCGAACATTTCCCTGGCCTATTTCCAGCAGTAATTTCTGAGTCTCCAGCCGGCGCACGGCCAAGTCCAAAGCTATTTTTTGAATACGATACTGTTCTGCTTCCGCCCTCAGCGCCCGAAGAGCCTGGCGGACATCCAGTTCCATTCTGTCCCTGTTATCTTGATATTGCCGCTGCCGCTCTTCTAATCTTATCAGTGCTCTACGGTAATTATTGCGTTCGGCTTTCCTGTCCAATCCAAGGTCGTTCGATTCGAGGCCTACGCTGTAGTTTCCCTCGTGAAACAGCAATCTGTCAAAATCTGTTTCGGGTGTCGAACCTACGCCCGCCCTGCCGACCAGATCGAGATCAATGCCAAGATTATGTGCGGCCACCATTACTTTCCTCGCCTCATCATCGACCCCGTCTTTGCTGTTTATCAAATCCAGACGTCGAAGAGTTGCCGTCTCAATCGCTTCGACCAGTTCATAACCGGGTTCAATTATGCCAATATCTTCCAAAGCTTTCAACTCATTATCGTCCAGCTCTATCTCGGCACTGGGCGGTAAAGAAAGCTTTACCTTGAATTCATCAAGGACCCGCTCATAACTTTGCTGGGCCTGAACCCACCGATTTTCGGCATTCAAGGCCTGCTGTTCGGCCTCGTCCACGTCGAACGGTCTCGCCTGGCCGGCTTCTGCCTCAATTACCAGACGCTTTCTTGACTCAACCAGCCTGTAATAACTGTTCTCGGCGTTTGTTACACTGGCTTTCTGCTCCAAAACGCGATAATAGTCATTTGCAATCGAAACCACAAATTCCTTGCGATAGCGGTTGAACGAGCGTATCTGGTACAAAACATCCCGCTCGGCCTGCGTCAGATTCTCCTGCACAACTTCGCGTCCCCTGCCGCGAAGCAACGGCTGGGTTGCGCTTGCATTGAGAAATGAGGTCAGGGAGGTACTCGGATTAGCAGTCAGAAGACGCGCCCAATCGAGCGCAATATTTAAACTAATCTGTGCTCCATCGGCCAGAAGCTGATCAAAACCCAAGCCGGAATTAGAGGAGAGACTTTCATTGTCGCCGTTGTTGTTGTATTTGGCATCTACAGTTCCGAACCATTGCCGCGCGAACTGATGCCGGGCGAGTGTAAGGTCAAGTGCTGTTAGATAAAGCTGCTCTTTCTGTCTCTGGTAATCCCTGTTATACGCGGTAGCTATGACGACCGCCTGCGCAAGACTCATCACACCCGAGTCAGGCACGGCCCGCTCAATCCGGATGTCATCCGGCGATGGAGGAACATTACTATCCCTGATAATATAATTGGACTTATGGCCGAAATCATCCTGCCATTTGCTATCGATAATTTGATAAACCTCTTTATCGGCCTGGGCCTTGTACCGTTGCGGACTGCAAGCACCGGCAATACCAAAAACGATGGCTATGCCGAATACCCAGCATAAAAAAGTCTTAGGCCGAATCCTGCGAAACATAAAATTCTCCTCCGATACCATTCATCATTTACCTAACACCGTCTTTATTCGGATTTATGCCAAAACCGGATTTTTCCAAAACGCAAACCAGACAAAATACGAAAAAAACAACCTTTATTTCTCCATTTCAAACAGTAATTTCCTGATAGACACTCACTTGAACTATTTCATTCAGGAGATGAGAAACAAGTTTACCGAGATCACCAAGGCCCTCAATTATATATACCCGATCTCCATTCTTCAAAACAGCATTCATTATACAACACAAAGCCGCCAAAGCAAAGAGGAAAAACGCCCTTGATGGTGCTAAGTGTTGCTGATTCTGCATTTTATCTGAAATTTCAATCAAGAAAACCGGCAAAATACGGGATTTAGGGACCGGCAGGCAAAATTTTCCAGATAATCCTGAATGCCGGTCCTTTGCATAATTCGACTCCGCTCACCCGTCGACTCCGCTCAGGGTGAAGAAGGGAGCTTTATGGAAGTTTATTGCTCATAAGCCGGATTGATGGAAAAACTCATTCGTGCCGGAGTGATTCAATCGGATCCATATTGGCGGCTCGATAGGCCGGATACAAGCCGAAGATTACTCCCACTGCGGCACTGATGCCAAAGGACAATAGCAACGAACTACCCGTGATCACCGTGGGCATATGACCGAAATATGTGACAAAGAATGGTATAGAAAAACCTAAGATAATCCCCAGGAGCCCTCCGGATAGCGTTAAGATAAGCGTCTCTGAGAGGAATTGAACGATGATATCGCGTTTTTTAGCGCCGAGGGCGCGGCGAATGCCAATTTCACGCGTCCGCTCGCTGACTGTCGACAGCATGATGTTCATGATTCCTATGCCGCCGACAAGGAGTGAAATTGCAGCGATTGAACCAAGAACGATACTGAAGATACGCTGGGTTTGTTTCGCCTCGCGCAACAGTTCCAGCGGAGCGATGATACGGTAATCCTTCTTTTCTTCATGGAGGCGTTCGAGCAGCGTATCAAGAACTTCACGCATCGGTAATACTTGCTCGCGCGAGCGAACTTTCACAGTGATTTTTTGCAGCTCCACCTTTTGCCTTGTTTCTTTGCCGCCGCTGAAGCTAAAGTCCATTTCGCTGAACCGGCCCCTGGCAGTTGACAAGGGCACATATACATTGCCCGCTGCCGAGCCGTCCGAAGTCATCTCGGCCGGCAGGGCATCGCCAAAACCATTCTGCGCATTGCCCAACGGCGGCGCCCCCGTTACACCTATGACCCGATAAAAATCGCCCTTGACTTGAATATCTTTGCCCATTGGATTGTCGAATGCAAACAGTTCCCCGACAATCTGCTCATCGATAACGCACACCGTCCGTTGCATATGGAAATCCGTACTGCTCAGAAACCGTCCGCTGATCACGTGAATGGGCGAGACCTCCGTGTACCACGGGATAGTGCCAACGACTCTTATAGCAGCCTTACGATGAAGATATCGTGCTTCCTGGTCTATCTCGCGAATGGGGACGATCACATCCACATCAGGTATTGTGTTGCGAATTGATTCAGCGTCCTTGTAAGTGAGGCCATAGGAGAAAATGACTTCTTCCTCGGTATCGGCCCGCTCCATAGGCGGCTCGACCGTCTCAATGATCAAATTAGTGCTGCCGAGTCGCGCAATGACTTCCTGCGTCGCCTGGCTGGCTCCCTCACCTATGGCCAGCATGGCGATCACCGAACAGACACCAAAGACGATACCGAGCGTCGTCAGCACCGACCGCAGCCGGTGAAGCCAAAGGCTCTTAATGCCCAACTTTACCGTCCTTTTGACACTAAACCAACGCATCGTGACTCACTCAGGCTGCCGGCTAACCGACATAGCCGCTTCCTCTTGTTTCTTCTCCGGCTCGGGCTTAGTTTCCACCTGTTCTTCCGCCGGCTCTGGCTCAGTTCCCTTCTGTTCCTCCACCTGCTCTGGCTCAGCTTCCGCCTCTTCTTCGGCCGGTTCTGAAGCAGTCCATCGCGGCGGATTAAGCAAGACCTTCTCGCCTTCAGCCAGACCACTCTTTATCTCAACAAAATCGTCGTTAAACAATCCTGTCTCAACTTCACGCTTTTTTGAGCCCTTCGGTGTCTTAACGTAGCACACCTTCTTCTTATCCACCGTAACGACCGACTGTATCGGCACATGGAGAACATTCTCCAGCTTGTCAATGATAACGGTGACCTTGCCCGTCATACCCGTCTTAAGGAAGTCATGCGTTCCGTCGATGCTCACATCCGTCACATAGACCTTCACATCAGAGTCCCAAAAATTCGTCTGATCCGCCAATGGAGCTTTTTTCAGTACCTCGCCTGTGAAGATCTGGTCCGGAAAGGCCGCAACGGCTATCTCGGCCTTTTGACCCAGTTGGATCTTATCGATCCACGTTTCGTGGACCTTGATCTCGACCTTCATTTTGGACGTATCAGGTATCGAAATAATCCTGGAACCTTCGTATATTTCCGCTCCCTGTTCGATTTTTACCCTCGTCCATCGTTCCGTGCTCGACCAGTAAACGACCTGGCCCGGTGAGGGTGCCTTAATCGTGCAAGCCGCAAGTTGTTCCTGCAGCTTTTTCAAGCGTTCCTGCTGCTGCATGAGCGTTGCCTGGGCGCCGGAACGTTTTGCCTCGGCCTGAGCGAGCTGTGAGCGCGCACGGGCTTTAGTCCGCTCCAATTCCAGTCCGGCTTCTTTGTAGTCGCTCAGGAGCTGCTGGACCTGTTTCGGAAACTCATAGAGATTGAACAGTCTCAAGGCAATCCTGGCCTTTTCCATTTCAATCCCAAGCCGCTTCTTCTCAAGTCTATCTTTCTTAAGCTCTGTTTCCGCCACGTACTCTTTATCGCGAAGTTTTATGGTCCAGTCTAATGTGTAGGCGGCTTTTTCAAAGTTTTCCTGGCCCAACGTGATCGCGCCAGTGAGCTCTCGCAGCTTCTGAGAAGCCTCGCACCCGGAATTGGGATCGTTAACATCCACAAGGAGCAAGGACATATCAATACCTGAATTCGGATCCGAGTTTATCTTCTCAATCGACTTTTTCGCAACCGTATCACCGATATATTTCTGAAGATCCATCATGGCAAATTTCTCTTTCAGCTCGGCGGCGGTAATATCACTTTCGTTTTGCTTTACCTGAATGTCATAGGCCTCTTTTGCCTCGGTAGCGCTGGCCTCGGCAGTGGAAAGGTCAATCTGCCTTTGTGGCAACTGCTCGGTAATATTCGAAGAATCCAACTCCACCAGTACCAAATTATTGACATCTTCCGGCTTAATATACGTCCCTTCGGGTACGATGTTGACGATACTCGGCCGGCCTTCAACCTTAGACCTAATGAGTTCCGACTTGACTGCCTTTATATCACCGCCCTCGGTCACGCTGATTGTCAAATCGCCGCGTTTGACCGCGAATAAGCTGGTGCCTGGATTTGAACTGCCCGAACCGCCTGGTATCTTCCTCAAAAGCAGCAACATACCGACAGAGACAACAGCGGCGATGCAAATGAAAACCAACAGCATTCGTCTCGAAAATGCCAATCTGCCGCCTGCTCTTGTACCGTCTCTTCTTGCCTTCTTTACTTCTATCATATTATAGTCGCCAATTATGCTTACTGTTTCCGTCAATCGGCCCCGTATTTTCCGGCAGCTAACCGATTCGGCGCATTGACTCGCTGTTGCTCGGGCATCGTATGCACTACTTCGCTCCGAATTTTGTTAAAGTCAAAGGAATCGACTCGGCGCAGGATACTAAACTGGTCCCGGATTCTTTCAGAACTGACCGAGAAATCACGAGCACCTGTTTGATGCTCAGGTCTGCTTTGCTCCCACATTCCGTCCGGCCTGACCTGCAAAACGCCAATGTCCCGGAAGAAGTTCAGCTTTTCGATTGCGTAGTCCACCAGAACGGCCGTAACGTTATTTTGCGCGGCCAACAGGGCATCCTGGGACTCCAGCAAATCCCGAGTGGTCACCCGTCCTGCCTGCAGTAAAAACGTAGTGCTCTCAACGCGTTTTTCGGCCAACTCTAAACTGTTTCTTTGGGTTTCATACCGTTCCACAGCCTCCAGCAGTTGGCGATGGGCCTGACGGACGTCCAGTTCAACCTGGTCCACATCATTCTCATATTCACGCCGCCTCTGCTCCAACGCTATCAACGCCTCACGATACGCGTTACGTTCGGCTTTTCTGTCCAATGGTAAATCCGATTCCAGGCCCAGTGCGTATGTGCCCCGGTGAAATTGCAGCCTGCCGACTTTGGTTCTCTCAGTGGAGCTAACTCCGGCGCTACCAATCAGGTTCAATTCCATGCCAAGATTGTCGGCCGCAACCATGATCTTGCGCTCTGCATCTTCAACCGCATCCTTGCTGTCGGCCAGGTCCAGACGCAAAAGCCACGCCGTCTCAACCGCTTCATCCAGGGCATATTCGGGTTCAGTCACACCAATCTTTCTTAGCGCCTCCAGCTCACTCTGGTCTAACTCGACCTCGGCATGGGACGGCAACGACAACATTATCTTGAATTCATCGAGTTGCTGTTTATACCTTCGTTCGGTCTGCACGTAACTATCTCGCGCATCCAATTCGCTCTGTCTGGCCTGGTCCACCTGGAAAATATCCTTACGACCCGCTTGAGCCTCCATCTCCAGACGCTCCCTCGACACGACCTTACTTTCATAGCTGTTCTTTGCGTTGTTTACGGCATCGGCCTGCTGCAAAACATCATAATAAGCGGCCACGACCGAGACCACAAACGTCTTGCGATACCGGTTGAACCAGCGTATCTGATATAAAGCATTCCGCTCGGCTTGCGTCAGGTTCTCCTGAACGACTCTCCGGCCTCTGCCGCGAAGCAACGGCTGAGTCACGCCGGCGCTCAGGATCGAGCCTAACGAGGTCCGCGGGTCACCGGTCAGAAAACGCGCCCAATCGACCGCGATTTTCGTACTGATCTGCGCTCCATCCGCCAGAAGCCGGTTAAAACCCACGCCGGCATTATAGCCGACTTGCTCGTCTTCACTGTCTCTGATATAGCTCGTGTCCACGGTGCCAAACCATTGGCGTGCGAATTGGTGCCGGGCCAGCGTTAGATCAAGAGCCATCAGGTAAAGCTGTTCTTTCTGCCTTTGGTAGTCCCTGTTGTGCGCTGTGGCCATGGCGACCGCCTGTGCGAGATTCAGAACACCTGAGGCCGGAACGGTTCTTTCAATCCGGATATCATCAGGCGACGGAGGAATATTACTATCGCTGATTATGTAATTGGACTTGTGGCCGAAGCTGTCCTGCCATTTGCTGTCGATAACCTGATAGACTTCTTTGTCAGCATCCGCTTTGTACTGCTCAGTGCTGCACGCGCCGGCGATGCCGAACACGACGGCGGCTGCGAGAACCCAACATACCAATTTCACAAATGGAAACCTACGAAACATAAAACTTTTCTCACTCCTACTCACATCGCTCTTTATTAGTCAAGACTCACAAACCTGTCCGAGGAACGGCGCCAATCTTCAATACATGCTACATGAGTAGCTTTCTGAGCAGTCCAAAAACGCTCTTCCCACTCTCTTTCGGCCTTGCAAACCACGAAACCCGGAAGGGATTGGCAACTTGCTGCTGTGACCAAAGCTGGACACTCACCTTGGTTATGCTTATGCTATCGGTGCACCATATATTAAGACGCACTACTTGACTCTATATTAATATAAATTTCCCCAATTTTTGAAAAAATCTCGTATTTGTTGGGATAATGAGTTATATGGGGAATTTTATTGCAATCCGGACTAACTGATTGTAAACTCAAGGCTGATCCAGATTGGCGGCGTAGCCAAGAGGCCTAAGGCGACGGTTTGCAAAACCGTTATTCGCCGGTTCGAATCCGGCCGCCGCCTGTTGCTGTTTCGTGTCGATTGAAGAAACCGCAGTTTTTACGCTGCAACTCATTATTTCCCCGAACACGCGGTCATAGCCAAGCGTAAAACTCATTATAGGACGGAACCGAGACAGGCCGAGTTCAGATTCTTCCCTCTCCTCCACTCGGCCTGCTTATTTATATGGACACAACCTGCTGCCGGCCCTCGATCCTGACAGGCCGACAGGCCACTAAAACACAAGCTCGTCATCAGCGGCAACTTATGCTATCGCCCTGCCTTAATAGTGGATTTGCAGAAAAAACGTTACATTTAGCATCAATGGTGGCACATAACTATAGTTTTATTGATTAGAAACGCCAGATGCTACTGGTCAAGCCCCTGTTACGGTCGCGTACTTATAGCAGGGGCTATTTTTTTAGCTTTTATCCGGTTCAATACGGCCGGCAGGTGCACTTTTGAGTGTGGATTCCGCGGCGGCTGCGCTTTTCTTCTGAATTCCCTGTATATTCGGCTTGCCTGACCCACGGCCCTGTTTAGAACCACCTTTTTTCGCAGCATCGCCTTTAATCAGAGACAGGGCTTTAATACATGCCGCTTTGGTGGTGCGGTCACGCTGTTTCAGCCCCTGCTGGAGAACCTCCAAAGCCGGTTTTTTCATCCTGCCCTTCATACTCCTCAGTCCGTATGCCGCGGCCTTCTTGGAAGTCCTTGAGAAGTCGCCGAGCAATACCTGCGTGAGAATCGCCAAACCATCCTCCTGCATCCAAGACAGATTGAAAGCCGCAAGCCTGGCGGTTGTAATATCGTTCGAGCACAACTTCCGTGTTAACTGTCTCAGAAGTTCGATTGCTGCTTCGTCTTTCTCCCGTCCGGAAGATTTTTTTTCTTCGAACTTCATATAGTCTCCTTAAAATAAAAGCAAATATAACTGAATCTTCCTGATTACGCAAGTTCTAAAGAGCAGATTCGAATCAGTTATTGGACTCAATCACAATGATTTTTCTCTTGACAAAGCAATAAAAAAAGGTTATAATGATTTTATAATATCTTTCCAATAAAAAGTTTGGTTCCGGCCCTGGTTGTTCCAGGGCCTTTTTTTATTCAATCTGAGACAAACCTGACGTGACACACCTTGGGAGAATCACCGTAATTAGTTCACAGTGACCTGATTTGCCCCCCTCCCGCCTGCTGTAATTCTATCCGCATACCGGCAGGGACTCTCTCGCATGAAAATACGTACTTACCACAATAACATATACGTTTTGTGACAAGCTGGGTATAATGAATCGGAAGTTTCGGGAATGTTGCAAAACCGTGTGTATGGGAATCGCACTTGAGCAACCTCCGGGTAAGCGACCCGGGAAAGGCCTGCGTTCTTTGAGAGCCTATGCGCAAAACAGTAATACATCCGGTTATGGGCATCACGGCAGTGGCTGCCGCTATTGCGGCGGTCGTATTCATCATTCCACACAAGCCCGAATTCCGCGCAGAAGATATTTTGACGGCCTATCAGAACCAAGCCCGATATATCGGATTGACAATAAGCTATCCGCTTAACGATACGCTTTTCCCGCCGGTAATTGTTCCTCCGCTCTTCTGCTGGGAAGACAACGATCCCGGATCGGACACATGGCTCGTCACGATTGAGTTTCAGGACAGCAGGAAGCGTATGAATTTTCTCACCGGCGAGCAGAAGTGGTCGCCCGATACGGAAACTTGGGAGGTCATAAAGAAGCGGTCACTCGAAAAAGAAGCGCACGTCACCGTAATAGGCGTCCGCCGTTCGGAGCCGAAAAAAATTCTATCGTCAGATCGGATCTCAATCAAGACATCCAAAGACGAAGTTGGCGCCCCTTTGTTTTATCGCGAGGTAAACCTGCCCTTTATCGACGCCGTCAAAGATCCTTCGCGCATCCGCTGGCGTTTCGGCGATATCTCATCGCCGCAGCAGCCCCCGGTCGTAATGGAAAATTTGCCGGTCTGCGGAAATTGTCACTCGTTTTCCGCCGATGGAAAAACGCTTGGCATGGACGTGGACTACGCCAATGATAAAGGTTCGTATACGATTGCCCGCGTCGAAGAACAAATGGTTCTGGACAAGAGCTCGATTATCACCTGGAGCGATTACAAAAGGGACGACAACGAAGAGACCTTCGGACTGCTTTCGCAGGTATCACCCGACGGCAAATTCGTAATCAGCACAGTAAGGGATAGGTCCGTGTTTGTTCCCAAACCGGATTTGGCTTTCTCCCAGTTGTTCTTTCCGTGCAAGGGCATTCTTACCGTATACGACAGACAAACAGACACCTTCAGGGAATTGCCCGGGGCCGATGACCCGCAATACGTCCAGAGCAATCCTGCCTGGAGCCCTGACGGCAAATATATCGTTTTTGCCAGAAGCGAGGCATACAGCCTCAAAATTCCAGATGCACAGGGCAAGGTGCTGCTGAGTCCCGAAAATTGCAGGGAATTCCTCGAAGAGGGAAAGCTATTCCTGTTCGATCTGTACAGGATCCCTTTTAATGATGGTGAAGGCGGCACGCCGGAACCGCTCGAAGGGGCTTCCAACAACGGGATGAGCAACTTCTTCGCGAGATACTCGCCGGACGGCAAATGGATCGTGTTCTGCAAGGCCAAAAGTTTCATGCTTCTGCAGCCCGACAGCGAGCTTTACATCATACCGGCCGAGGGAGGCCGGGCCAGAAAGTTGCAATGCAACACTAACCGTATGAATTCATGGCACAGCTTCTCGCCGAACGGAAAGTGGCTGGTATTTTCATCGAAGGCAAATTCGGCCTATACGCAGCTTTTTCTCACCCATATAAATGAACAAGGACGCAGCAGCCCTGCTGTCCTGCTCGAACGGTTCACCAGCCCGGACAGAGCCGCCAATATACCGGAATTCGTCAACGCCGGGCCTTCCGCAATCAAAAAAATTAACGAACGGTTTCTGGATGACTATTCTTTTATCAGGGCAGCAAACGAGTTTCTCAGGTCCGATGATTTCGACGGCGCAATGAGGGCATCCGGAAAGGCACTGCAGATGAATCCAAAGAGCGCCAAAGCCCACTACACTATGGCATACATTTTCCAGCGCCAGGGAAAATTTGCGGAGTCCGAAATCCATTTGTCCGAGGCGATAGCTATTGACTCGAACTACACCGAGGCGCACTACAGTCTCGGCGTGGCATTGGCCGGCCAGGGAAAGTTCGACCAGGCCGTCGGGCAATGGTACGAGGCGATACGGCTCAACCCGAATTATGTCGATGCGCACTACAACCTCGGCCAGGCAATGTTTCGCCGGGGAAAATTCGACGAGGCCGTCAGGCATTGGTCGAAGGTCGTTGAGCTTAAACCGGATGACGCCGGCACGCACCACAACCTGGGCAAAGCCTATGCCACACAGGAAATGATGGATCAGGCAATCAAACATCTCTCGGAGGCGGTGCGTTTGAAGCCTGATTTCGTAGATGCGCTATACAATCTCGGCGTGGCGCTGGCCCGTCAGGGAAAGCTCGATGAAGCCGTCACGCACTGGTCGCGGGTAGTGTATCTCGATCCGAAGAATATAAATGCGTTTATCAATTTGGAAACGGCATACGCCGGAATCGGCCGGTTTCAGGATGCCATTGTGTCTGCTGGGAAGGCCCTCGAGCTCGCTCAGGCCGGCGGCAACAAACAGATCACCGAGCAAATCACCAGGCGAATCGAACTCTACAAACAGAACAAGCCTTTAAGCGATACAAAGGAAAAAACCGATTAGACAATCACCCACCGGCCAATCCTAAGAAAATAAATCCAGCTACTCACGCCCGATAACTTCATCTCGACCAATTATAATACACACCCATCGGCAAAGTTCGAACCGGCCTGCTCGATATGGTAACAGTGATTTGAAATGGCGGTTAATCGTTTGGTGCAATAAGGATGCCTATTGCTCGGGCTTCTTACGTCCGATAACATCGCGTTTGACGTGCCTAACCTTTTCCTTCCGGGCAGGCAATTCTTTGATTTCCACAATCGGAGTCTTGGGGCTTTGATCCGGCTGCTGCATCGAACGCGAAGTTAATGCAATCTTTTCAATTAGCATTTCCATGTCGTCGGTACTGAATTCGTGGCCGCACAACATGCAATAGTAACCGATTTCACGGTCAAAATATACTGTCCCGCGAAGGCATTCCGGGCAATCTATATTTTGACATTCAGGTTCGAACATCTAATTATCAGACCTTCCTTTTTGAAAGGCTCCCCAACAACTGTAGATAGTTTTATCGGCAAAATCCGATTCGAATATTGAGCAATAAAGATGAGAAATATCGAGACTGTGCTAACGTTACAGNNGAAATATCTTGACTTTAAATGCCAAAAAGTGTATAATACATATAATATAATACTGATATGATAACGGGGGGAGAAGAAAATGGCGAGAATAAATTATTTCATCATCAACATTATCACTGTTTGTGTGTTCATATTAAT